>BQJV01000186.1 GCA_021604885.1 Acidimicrobiales bacterium | reverse complement strand
AGCGTGCCTCGCCATGGGAGAACACGTTCACCTCGAACGCGAGACCGCCCCAGGCGTCGCGACGATCCGACTCGACCGGCCGAAGGTGAATGCGATCACCGTGGCGATGACCGAGGACCTGCACACGATCTGTACCGAACTGGCGTCGGATGACGAGGTGCGGGCCGTGGTCTTCACCGGCGGCGATCGTCACTTCGCTGCCGGCATGGACATCGCGGCGTTCGAGCGGATGGACCGGGCCGGCGCCCACGACCTCGCGACGAAGCTCAATGCGGCAGCGCTCGCCCTGGAGAACCTTCCCCAGATCACCATCTCGGCAATCAACGGTGTCGCCCTCGGCGGCGGACTCGAACTGGCCATGGCCACGGACTTCCGCATCGCCGCCGCCGACTCCCAGATGGGCCAACCCGAGATTCTCCTCGGCATCATGCCCGGGGGCGGCGGCTCCCAGCGATTGTCCCGGCTCGCAGGCATCACCCTCGCCAAGGAGCTGATCTACACCGGGCGAAACCTCACCGCCGACGAAGCCCTGACGGCCGGCGTGATCTCGTCGATCCATGCGCCGGCCGACGTCCAAGCCGCGGCCGTCGCTCTCGCGTCCGACTACGCAGCCGGTCCGGCCTCGCTCCGCCTCGCCAAGACGGTGATGGTCGCGGGCATGCACCTCTCCGTCGAGGAAGCGGTGCAGCTCGAGATCGAGGCGTTCGCCGATGCATTCGAGACCGATGATCGCACGATCGGCGTCGCGAGCTTCCTGGAGAACGGTCCGGGGAAAGCCGAGTTCACCGGTCGGTGAGATCGAGCGCACGGCCCGACCCGATCAGGCGACTTCGAGACTGTCGAGTCGCACCGCCGACAAGGCGAGCGCAGCCACCGCGATGACGAGGGGAACCCCGATCGCGACGGTCTGCGAGAGCGTGCCGATGTCGATGTCCACGCCGGTTCGTTCGCTGAGGATCGAGCTCGTGTATCCCCGCATGGCGACCTTGGCAGCCGCGCTGCCGAACGCGGCGACCAGCCCCTCCCAGATCAGGATGTAGGCGAGACCCCAGACGATCGCGTTCTTGACCAGGAGCCCGAGGAGGACGAAGAGCGCGCTGTAGACGATCACGCCCACGATGGACCCGATCGCCGCACCGACGACGAGATCCGAACCGACGTCGTGGAGCATCGCGCTCGCCACCATCGGGATCACGGTGATGGGCAGACTCACGGTGATCGCCGCGAGCCATCCCCCGACCGCCATCGTCCACCGCTTGGTCGGGCGGAGCCAGAGGTAGACGAGTGTGCCGTCCTCTCGCGTGTCGCCGAGCGAGGCGGCGGCGAAGACGAGCGCGACGATCGGCACCAGGATCGTGAACCCGAGGTTGGCGACCGTGTTCACCGCATCGTCGAGGCGGAGCCGTTCGACCTCCTCCGGGCTGAGCCACGGCTCGTCGTAGCTCGCACGGCCGACCGCCCAACCCACGAGAGCGACGACGGCGCCGATCAACGAGAGCGCGACGAGTCGGCCCTTGCTGACGAGCTGTCGCAGCACCACCCGATAGGTGATCGCGATCGCTCGCGGTGACGAAACGATGCCGGTCATCGTCCACCGACCAGATAGCGGAACACGGATTCGAGATCGTCGTCCGTCGGAGCGACCTCGCGGAGCCGGATACCGAGTTCGCGGGCGACCGGGGCGACCGAGCGACCGAAGCCGTCGACATCGGTGGTGTCGACGAGCAGCGCATCGGTCGCGATGGACACGCCGTCGACGATGCCGCGTTCGACCAGCGCCGCGGCGAACGGGCGAGGGTCGTCGACACGGACCCGAATGCGATGGGGCCGATCGTCCATGAGGTCGCGCAGCGCGTGATAGTCGCCGGCGGCGGCGAGCCGACCCTGGGCGATCACGAGCACGCGGGATCCGAGGCGGGCGACCTCGTCGAGCACATGGCTCGACACGAGAAGGCACTTGCCCGATTCGCCGAGCTCGACGAACAGCTCGATCATGCGTCGCCGCTGCACGGGGTCGAGACCGGTGAGCGGCTCGTCCAGAATCAGCACGGAGGGGTCGTTGACGAGCGCGGTGGCGAGCTTGACCCGCTGACGCATGCCCTTGCTGAACGACCCGACCGGCTTCGGATCGTCCGCCGGCAACTGCACGAACTCCAGGACCCGGCGCGCTTCGTTCTCGGGTTCGGCCACGCCGTGGAGTTCGGCGGCGATGGACACGAACTCCAACGCGTCGAGCCGGTCGAAGAGGGCGTCCTGCTGCGGGGCGAGGCCGATCCGACCGCGCACCTCGGCATCGCGGCGGGCATCGCGGCCGAGCACGCGGACCTGCCCGCTGGTGGGCGCGGCGAGGCCGCACAGCATGCGGAACAGCGTCGACTTCCCGGCGCCGTTCGGGCCGAGCAGGGCGGTGATGCCCGGGCCCACGGTGAAGGACACGTCCGAGACGGCGATCACGTCGCCGAAGGCCTTGGTGACGTTCGAGACGCTCACCATGGGCGGCGGCGGTGGCGGCGCGTCCGACACCGGAGCCGTGTAGGCAGCACCGGCGCCAGGCGGCGGCGGAAGCGATGACTCGGACATCAGGCACCCGCCTTGCGGTAGCGCCACCAGAGCAGGCCGAGCGAGGCGCCGGCCCATCCGGCGTTGGAGGCGTAGATCCGTTCGCTGCCGATCTCCGGGTAGTCGCCCGGGTCGCCGAAGATGCGGCCGATCATCTCCATCGGCATGTTCACCGGGTCGAGCAGGCGCCAGTTGACCGACAGATCGGCGCCCTCGACGAGGATCTGGATGACGATGAGTGCGCCCATCATCGTGAGGATCACGGCGAGGCTCGCGAACGCTCGGCGATCCGTGACGCTGGCCGCCGCCATCGAGATCAGGGCGTAGACGAGCGAGGCCAGGACGCCGGACACGATGATGCGGATGAGCACGGTGATCCAGTCGCCGAAGCCGTCCGGACCGAGCGACGCGAACGTCATCCCGAGCAGATAGAAGATCGTCGGCACCAGCACGACGAGCGACATCAGACCGCCGACGGCGATGACCTTCGCCAGGATGTAGGTGCGGCGGGTGAGAGGGGTCGACAGGTAGAGCGACAGCATCCCGTCGCGACGATCGCGGACGAGCGCCTCCGGTGCGACGAGGCCGGTGAAGAGGACGATGGCGGCCAACGATCCCCGGGGGAGCTCACTGAAGGCCGGGACGACGCCCTCCAGGAAGTCGTTGACGAACTCGTCGCCGCCGAGCAACGCCGCGAAGCCGACATAGGTGATCGCCGGCAGCATCGCGACGATGATCACGAGCACGGGCGCGATCTTGTGCCGCGCCTTGCGGCCGAGCCCGAGCACGCTGCGGGCGCTGTGCCAGGCGGTGGAACGCACCGCGCCGACGAGGCCGGAACGCTTCCCGTCGTACTTGCGATAGCCGCGGTCGAGGATCTGGGCGTGTCCGTCGGCGGTCATGCCTGCACCGCCTCGAACAGGTCTTCGAGCTTGCGGCGGCGTTGCTCGATCCGCCGGACCCGGGCCCGACTGTCCACGATCGCATCGCGGACCGCGTCCGCGACCTCGTCCGCCGAGGCGCCGAGCACGTCCATCCGACTGAGCCCGGGCCCGTGGTGGACCTCGAGCCCCGCCGCTCGGAGGCGGGCGGAGACGTCGTCGATCGAACCGGGCACGTCGTCGATCTCCGCGAGTTCGACGGTGACGCCTTCGACATCGCCGACCAGATCGTCGAGTCGGCCCTGGGCGACAAGGCGGCCGGCATCGAGTGCGACGACGTTGTCACAGATGCGTTCGACTTCCTCGAGAAGGTGTGAGGAGAGCATCACGTCGATCTGATAGTCCTCGCTGATCTGGCGGATCAGGGCGAGCATCTCGTCGCGCTGCACCGGATCGAGGCCGTCGGTCGGCTCGTCGAGTAGGACGAGGCTCGGATCCGCGGCAATGGCCTGGGCGAGCTTCACCCGCTGACGCTGGCCGGTGGACATGGTGCCGAGCGCCCGGAAGCGTTCTTCACCAAGACCGACGAGCCACAGCGCGTCGCTGGCCCGGCTGCGTGCCTCGCCGCGCGGCATGCCCCGCACCTCGGCGAGATGCTTGACGAAGTCGGAGGCCGGCATGTCGTCGGGGAAGACGTTTCGCTCCGGGCCGTAGCCCACGTTCGCTCGCAGCTCCGCCCCCTGACGCAGGGGGTCGAGCCCGAGCACCGACACGGTGCCGGAGGTCGGCGTGCGTAGTCCGAGGACGATCGACATGAAGGTGGTCTTGCCCGCGCCGTTCGCCCCGACGAGCCCGGTGACCCCCGGCGGGACCGCGACATCGAGGGCGTCGAGCGCCGGATGGCTGCCGAACACCATCGACAAGCCGGTCGCCGCGATCACACTCACTGCTCCATCTTGGCGCACATCCGGCCCGGGGTGCGTCCGCCTCGAGGATGATCTGTCTCTCCCCTCTCAGGAGGATGCGCCGACCGCCTCCCGAAGGGCTGCCAGGAGGCGCTTCGTCCGCGGGATCTGCCAGCGATCGCCCGGCCGGTTGAGCACGTAGCCGACCGCGATGTCGGCTCCCACGTCGGCGAAGCCGATCGAACCGCCGAAGCCGTAGTGGCCGAACGAGTCCTCGGTGACGCCGACCGCCCGCTCCTCCTGGTGGAGTTGGAACCCGAGGCCGAACCGGGAGCGCTGCTCGAGGACCAGGTCCGGGCCGTCGACCTGCGTGGTGCACGCCTCGGCGAGCACCGCCCGGTCCACCGGCCCCGCCGGATCGAGTAGCGACCAGTACACCTTCGCAACGCCCGCCGCCGTCGCATGGAGGTTCGTCGACGGCACCTCGGCCTGGCGCCACTCACGGGTCTCCACGACGCCCATGCCGGACACCGTCGACGGGTTGAAGTAGGCGTGGTGACGCATCTGCGCCAGCTCGTCCGGGAAGTCGGCTGCGGTCTTCGGCGGCATGCGCGTGGAATCGAAGGCGAGGCCGAGCTCGGAGCAGCGGGCGAGATCGCCATCGGGCACGCCGTACACGAGGTCCGCGTCGAGCGGCGCGGCGAACCACTCGGCGAGCAGATCGCCGAAGCGGGCCGCGCCGGCCGCGCGCCGCAGCGGCTCACCGACCAGGAACCCGGCCGTGTTCGTGTGGTAGCCGTGGGCGGTCCCGGGCTCCCACCATGGTTCGGACCGCGCGAGCGCCTCGCACATGGCCGACCAGTCCATCGGCACCGATGGGTCGACCTCCCCACGAACGGCCGGGAGCCCGGCCTGATGGCTGAGGTGTTCACGCAGCGACGACGACTGCGGCAGCTCGGTCCAGTGCCGGTTCACCGGTTCGTCCAGGTCGATGAGCCCGCGGCTGACGGCCGTCAGCGCGATCGCCGCGGTGATGCCCTTCCCCACCGAGTAGCTGTTGACGAGCGTGTCGGGTGTGAACGGGAGCGTCTCGGCGCGATCACGCCACCCGCCGACGAGGTCGACGACCGTTCGCCCACCTGCGATCACGCACAGGCCCGCGCCGAGGTCGCCGGGGTCGCGTTCGGACGGTGAGAAGTTGCCCACGAAGACGTCACGGATTGATTCCCATCCCGGGGCGACGGCCCCCGCGATCGGTGGATCAGTCGGCATCGAGACGGCGTTCGAGCATGGTGACCCGCTTGCCGCCGTCCGGCGAGTCCTGCTCGCCGACCGAGACGAAACCGTGCGCGTCGTGGAACGCCAACGACGCGTCATTGCGGGGCCGGATGTTGACCTCGGCGAGCATGACCGGAGTCTGGTCGGCCCGTCCGCGTCGAGCGAACTCGTCGTAGAGCAGCGAACCGACGCCACCGCCGCGACCGGCTTCCGCGACGACGATCCGGTCGACATAGACGAAGTCGTCGTAGCGGGCACTGAACCAGGCGTAGTTGTGTGAGTCGTAGCCGGCGCCCGGGCCGAGTCCGATGAGGAAACCGGCGAGGCCGTCGTCCGCCGCCGCGACAACGAAGGTGTGGGCGACCGACGCGAACCACTCGAGGTCGGCACGTTCCAGATGGTTCACGGCCGGGACCGCCGCGTTGTTGTGGACGAGGATCTCGTCGAGGTCGCCGTCTCGAACCGGTCGCAACACGGTCAGGAGTGCCCGACCGCGACGCGAGGCTCGACACCGACGAACTCGGCGCGGATCGCCTCGACCACCCGCTCCGACGCGCCGCCGGGCGGATAGGTGTGGAACCGATGCCGGAGTTCGTCGTAGCGGGCTCGATTCGCGCCGATGCCGTCGCGGCGCGCCGCGAGCAGCGCGTCGGTCAACTGCTCGGCGGTCTCGCACAAGGGCCCGACCGCCACGTCTTCGAGGTCGTACATCAGCGGCCGGTGGTCGGTGAAGCTCTCGTGATCGGGGATGTAGTAGATGATCGGCCGCTCGAGGAGCATGAAGTCGAACGGCGCGCTCGAGAAGTCCGAGATCATGCCGTCCGCGTGCGGATAGGCATCGCTCGGGTCCATGTAGGGATCGATCATGCGGAGATGCGTCGATCCGTCGAGCTGGTCGACCCCGAGGACGCCGCGGTCGGCGTCGACATAGTGGAGCTTCACGGCGATGGTGACGTCCGCCGCCTCGGCTGCCGCCGCCAGGACGTCCCAGTCGAACGACTGACGCGCCATCCCCTCGCGGAACGTGGGCAGGTAGACGAAGACGGGCCGATCGTCGGGGATCGATGGG
The DNA here is from genome assembly GCA_021604885.1 of Acidimicrobiales bacterium. Classification (GTDB taxonomy): domain Bacteria; phylum Actinomycetota; class Acidimicrobiia; order Acidimicrobiales; family Aldehydirespiratoraceae; genus JAJRXC01. The sequence continues at coordinate 46 of BQJV01000186.1, read as the reverse complement.
CCGACCGTGGGGATCGAGGTGCGATCCTGGGGCGCCCCGTCGAGGA
>BQJV01000185.1 GCA_021604885.1 Acidimicrobiales bacterium | reverse complement strand
CGGAGCCCGCCGCGTTCGCCACGCGGGTCGCGTCCGGCGCGGCGACGCTCTTCCCGGTTGTGCTCGCCAGCGGTGGCGACGGCTCGCTCGGCATCCTCCAGCTGGCCACCCCCGGGGGAGCGGACGACGCGTTCGGCCCTGAGTCCGAGGGTCGTGCAGCGCTCGCCGCGGCGGTCGCCTCCGAGATCGATCCGGCCCAACGGTCGCTGTTCATCGATGCGCTCGAGCAGTCACTGATCGACGACGGATTCCTTCTGCCGATCGGCCGCTACGAGGTGCGAGTGGCAATCGCGAGTCGCCTGGACGGACTCCGGCACCGCGCGGACGGAACGCTCGACCTCAGCCGGGTGCAGCTGGCGACGGAAGCCTGATTTCGGGGTGTGGCCGCGGGGCCACGCCGCTACGATTGCGCTTCGCAACCACCTCGGTGGGTGGCCACGTCGGAGTGGCGGAATTGGCAGACGCGCTAGCTTGAGGGGCTAGTGCCCGATAAGGGCGTGGGGGTTCAAGTCCCCCCTCCGACACTCGAACAAGTGTTCGATCACTTGAAAAGGCTCAGACCTAGCATTGGTTCTGCCCGCAGGTCGCCGAGCCGAGACAGTTGCGTTGGTCATCGGTTCATACGTGAGGGCTTGACGTTTGGCGCCGCAGGGCGTCGTGGCGCTCGGACGAGCCCGATGCCTGCACATTCACAGCTCCTTCACAGGTTCAGCGTGTTGACTAGAAGCCATGCCCGCACCGCAGTTGCGCCCCGCACCCAGCAGAATTCTTGTTGTTGAAGACGAACCCTCGATCAACGACGTTGTGTCGACGGCGTTGAGGTATCAGGGTCACTCGGTCACCCAGACCGACAATGGTGCAAAGGCGCTGGATCTGGCGTTGGATGCAGCGTTTGATCTGATCGTGCTTGACGTGATGTTGCCGGGCTTGGACGGGTTCGAGGTGTGTCGTCGGCTGCGGGATGTCGGCCGTTTCTCTCCCGTACTGTTCTTGACTGCTCGCGACCAGCCCGAAGACCGCATCAACGGTTTCGTGACCGGCGGAGATGACTATCTGACGAAGCCGTTCAGCGTGGACGAGTTGGTGTTGCGGGTCGCAGCGATTCTTCGCCGGGTGGGCAATGACGGCCCGTCCGACCTGCTGGTTGTCGGGGATCTCACCTTGGACCCGGCCGGCCAGGATGTGCGAAGGGCGGGGACGTTGGTCGATCTTTCGCCAACGGAATTCCGACTTGTGCATTATCTGATGGTCAATGCGGGAGTGGTGTTGTCCAAGTCGCAGATCCTGGTGAACGTGTGGGACTACGACTACGAGGGAAGCTCGAACGTGGTGGAGCTCTACATCGGTTATCTACGACGCAAGATCGATGACGGTCACGAGCCGCTCATTCACACGCGTAGGGGCGCCGGCTATGTGATGCGCGAAGTCGTGGCGTGAAGCGGCCGTCGCTTCGGGTGCTGATCCTGATCCCGACGTTGTTGACGATGACGGCGGCGTTTGGCGCGTTCGCGGTGTATGTCGACGGTGTTGAGCGGACGAACCGCATCGCCGACGTCGATGAGGAATTGGTCAGGGCAGCGCAGACCGGTACTGAGAGAACCGGTGCTCCGCCGGGCAACGGCGATGCGCTCGATGTGGCCGAGGCGCCTAGCGGCGATGACGACGTTGCTGGTGTCGATCCGCCGGTACAGCTCGTTGTCCGCGACGGTGAGATCATCGGCCAGGCTGGTGGTGACAATCCGTTCTCTGTGGCGACGGTTCTTTCGCTTTCTGAGCGGGAGGGCGTGCGTACGATTGAGGATCCCCGTTACCGGGTTCGGGTGATCCGGTCCGAGGACGGCACCGTGTCGATCACTGCGTTGTCGCTGGCGACGATCGATGCTGCTCGTTCGGATTTTCGTCGTGCGTTGGTGGGTGGTGGACTGCTGATTCTGGCAGCGGCCGGGCTCGTTATTTGGCTCGTCACCAGGATGCTCGTCCGACCGCTGGCGGCGATGGCGGCGTCGTCGACGTTGGTCGCTGAAGGAGATCTCGACGCCAAGATCGACCCGCCCAGAGGTGGGAGGGAAACGGCGACGTTGGCTGCCGACCTCGAACGGATGGTGAACCGGCTTCGAGCCACGATCACCGACCGAGAGGTCGCAGCAGAGGAAGCCACCGAGGCCCGCGATGCGATGCAACGTTTCTTGGCTGACGTTTCGCACGAGCTGCGCACACCGCTCACCGCGTTGAAGGGGTACAGCGATCTCTACGCCGGACACATGCTTGATGAACCGGGAGCGCTCGAGCGCGCGATGGAACGTGTTGGTGACGAGAGCGATCGGCTGGCTCGGCTGGTTGCCGACATGCTCCAACTCGCTCGGCAGGACCTGCCGAGCGCTGATCGCGGCGCGGTCGACGTCTGCCACGTCGCAGAGGCGGTCATCGACGATCTGCGGGCGGCGAATCCCGAGCATCGGATCGAACTACGTGTCGACGACGAAGCCGACGCCGTTGTCACCGCGAACGCCGGGCAGGTGCATCAAGCGCTTCTGAATCTCGGCTCGAATGCCTGTCATCACGCTGGCCCTGATGCAAGCGTCGAATTCGAGATCGAACCGGCGGGGACCGTCCTGCTCGTGCGGGTTGTCGACCATGGATCCGGCGTCGACCCAGCCGAGCGGACCAGGATCTTCCAGCCGTTCTACCGACCCGATGACTCCCGCAGCCGACACCGCCAGGGCGGTGCAGGGCTCGGCCTTGCAGTGGTGGAGCGAATCGCAACACAGCACGGTGGTGACGTTTCGGTGTCAACCACACCCGGGGGAGGTGCCACGTTCACCCTGACCCTGCCACGGTCGCTTCAACCGGTCGAACCACCGCCCAGCCTCGAGGTCAGTTGATTCGTCGAACCTGTGCGAAACCTGTGGGGGTTCTCACAGTGTTTGCACAGGTCGAGGAGTGAGGATGCGTTCATGAAAGACTTGACTCGCTCGGCCTGCCTTCACATCGCCATCGCCATCCTCGCCCTTGGCCTCTTCGCCGCTGGCTGCGGTTCATCGGAGGACAGCGCTGACGGCTCAGCCCAGACCGCTGAAGACACCGCCAGCCAAGACGAAACCACCAATGATGACGCCGACGCCGACGCCGACGCCGATTCGGGCGATGGCGACATCGTCGTCTCTGGTGAGGGCGTTGATGTCGGACTGTTCTTCGACGGTGCGCTCGCCGAAGACGCCACCACGGTGGACTGCACGTTGAACGGTGGCGCCGAGACGACCTGCTACAGCCTCACGATCGCCGGGTATCCGGCCAGTCACGATGTTGGCCCGTTCTGCCCGGACACGATCGCCGATGATTCAGACGCTGGTGGCATCTGGTTCGACGGTGAGGGTGTGTACGACCTCGACGGCGACTTCATCGTTGGCCTCGCCGAGCTCTATGACGACGATGAGTGGCAAATGTATGACGAGGACGGCAACGTTCTTGTCACCGAAACCGCGGAGGAATTCGAAGCCGCAGCGCGACCCGACGTCGATCCTTCTCTTGAGAACCATTGCGTCGAGGGCGCTCTCGAATGGCTGGACAACGGTGAGCCCATCACGACGACCGTTCTGATCCCAATCGTTCCAGTGGCAGCTGACAGCACCGCTGCGCCGCAGGGCTCCCAGGGGATCACCCTCGACGGTGTCGTCATCGCCGAGTCTGCCCCGGTCGATGCGATCTTGAGCGCTTACACGATCGCAGCGTTCGATGACTGCGGCGGCCACTTCAACCCGTTCGAGGGCTATCACATGCACGGCGCAACCGGTTGCTCAGAGGTCGGCGATGCCGCCGATGGCGAGACCCCGATGTTCGGCTACGCGTTGGACGGCTATCCCGTCCACAGCCCACTCGCTGACGCCGATCTCGACGAATGCAACGGCCACACGACCGAAGCTGCCGGCTACCACTACCACGCCAACAGCGCTGAACAGAACCAGGTCATCAGCTGCCTGGTGGGCCAATCCGTCGCTGGCGAAGACGCCGGACCCGCTGGCCCGCCTCAGGGCGAGTGACCGTTACCCACTGACCGCACCGCCGATACCGGATGCACGGTCAACCAAGTCACGCAGATAACACCAACGAAGGAACCTGATGATGAATCCCACCCGCAAGCGCCGACTGGCTGTCGCCATGAATCCGGTGATCCTGTCCCTGGCGTTACTGGCAGCCGCGTGCGGCTCCGATGCCGACACCTCTGCTGCCGATCCAAGCGACATTGCCCCGACGACGGCTGAGGCTTCGACCGCCGAAGAGTCAGCGACTGACGCCACTACTGATGATTCCGACCCGACAGCCGTTAGTTCCGGAGCGAGTTGTGATGAGATAGCGGCACAGTTCGTCACCGCCGGGTCGGTCAACCCCGATTTGGCCGATCCCGAAGTGAGCGCCACGTGTGACGGCGACAACGTCGTGGTCACGAGCAACGGGATCCCGGACTACACCTACATCGAAACATCGCCCGGTTCTCCAGCGGCAGGGAACTACGTGTTCACCATTCCTGCCACCCCCACGATGGCCGAAGAAGTGACCGATGTGCCCGACCTCGGGACTGCCGCGGTCGCCCTCAACGGCGTGCCCATCTACGGACCGACCGAAGGCACGGGCGGTGACGTCCTGTCACTCGAAGGTGCGCTGTCGGAATGTGGCAGCCACAACGGACCGACCGGGTTCCACATCCACCAGATCCTGACGACCGACAACACCGACTGCCTGTTCACCCCTGCAGAAGTCGCTGCAGCTCCGCAACTGGTTGGCTACGCGTTCGATGGCTACCCGATTTACACCGGCATCGACCAGTACACGTCATCATGGGAACTCACCGACGAATCCCTCTTTGCGACCGACACCTGGGCTGCCCACTCCTACGTCGAAGGCAGCGGTGACCTCGATCAGTGCAACGGCCTCACCGATGCCGACGGCAACTACGCCTACTACACGACCGAGACCTTCCCCTACGTCATTGGCTGCTACTCCGGCGTCGTGGACGTCGCCGCAGCCGGCGGTGGCGGAGGCGGAGGAAGGTGAACCAACGGGCAACCTCCCGTCGCGGCTTTCTGGTAGCCGCTGGCGCCGGGGCCGCTGGCCTGGCCGGTGGCCTCGTGTTGAGCGACGCCGGGTCGAGTACTGACGACCAACCTTCGCTCGCCACCGAGGCCGATAGCGGGTTCTGTGCCGACATGAGCACACATCACGTGCAAGCGCTGGCCATGTGTCAGCGCGTGTTGGGGCGAGACACCGGTGACGCGGTGCAAGCAGCCGCGGCCGAGGTGCTACAGACCCAAGCGATCGAGGTCGGCATGATGCGAGCCTGGCTCACCGACTGGGATCAGTCGACCAGTCCGCCAGAAACGGTCATGGCGTGGATGGGTATCAACGAAGGTGCTGGGATGCCGCGGGCGATGATGCCTGGCTTGGCGAGTGACGACGAGATGCGGTCGCTCTCACTTGCCGAGGGCACGGCGCAGGGCAAGTTGTGGATTGAACTCATGCGAGCGCACCACGTCGGCGGTGTCGCTATGGCTGAGGCTGCCATCGAACTTGTGAGCGCAGACAAGGTTCGTCGATTGGCCCGAACCCAGGTCGATGTGCAGACGTTCGAGATTGCCCAGTACGACGAACTGCTGTCGACCGTCTACTCCTGACCGCACGCTCGTCGGGCCATCGTCAGACCTTGTCCCATCGCATATCGAAGGTCCAAATCTCGACGATGTGCCCGTCTACCAGGACAAACACCTACGCTGCGGCCAGTTCGGCGCTCCAAGGGGCGCGTGTACTTTGGGTTAAACTCGCCCCTCCGACACGAACAGGGTGTTCGCCTCGTTGAGGCGCTGGCTCGGCCGCGGGCATGACTCGTAGTCGGGGGATGTTGCGGGGGCTTGTGCGGATCGGGGTGGCCTTTGATTGGGTCCGCGATCTTAGGCGGTCCCGGCGTACCAGCAGCCCGGGCGGCGGATCAGGGGACGGGTCGCTTCATGAGAACCGCGCACCCGCCGTTGTCCAGGGCGGTGAGCCCGACGGCCTCCCATCCGTCGCGGCCTTCTTCGTCGAGCATGTCAACTGCGGTGGCGTTCGAGCGTGTCAGCGCGTGCAACGTGGAGACTCCCAGAGGGCAAGGAGGTGTCGACACCCCCGGCGTGAGGCGAGGTGAGCTCTCAGCTCTGGATCGTGATGTCGTAGGCGCAGGTGTGTGCGCCAGTGGTCTTGTGACTGATTCGCTCGACGGTTCCGTCGGGAATCAGGTCTCGGACGAATTCGAGTTCGGCCGTGCAGGCTTGGCGGTACTTGCTTGCAACTGGCCAGATGGCGCAGCTGTGGAGGTTGATCCGGTAGTGGTGGTCATCGATCTTCTCGAAGTCGGCGAGGTAGCCCTGTTCGTCCAGTAGTTCGGCCAGGATGCGGACGCGCTCATCGATCGGTTTGCCTGACACTTCGCCTTTGGCGGCGTCTACGAGTCGGCGTCGACGACGGTCGAAGATTCGGTCGACGAATTCGGGGTCTTCTTCTTCGACGTGGCGGAGTATCTCGATCGACAGGTCGGTGGCGGCGGTGTTGAACAACGGCTCGGTGAGCTCGGTGGCGTGGTAGCGGCCGGCGGGGCGTCCGGGCTGTCCGCGCTCTTGACGAGCGGCGACGAGGCCGGCGGATCGGAGCGCGCCCAAATGCTGTCGGACGGCGCTCGAGGAGATCCCCAGCGCCTTGGCCAGCTCATCGGCGGTTGC
>BQJV01000184.1 GCA_021604885.1 Acidimicrobiales bacterium | reverse complement strand
GCCGGCGCCGGTGGCGCCCAGGTCGAGAGCAGCGTTGCGGATGCCGTCGAACAGCATGTTGCCGCCGGCGGCGGACACGATGCCCTCGACGATGGAGTCCGTGCGGGCGTGGTCGTCGTTGAGCCCGACGCGAACCCGGGCGACACCGCCCGTGGTCCAGATCGAGATCTCCTCGTTCTCCCCGGCGCCGGCGATGTACGCCTCGGCCGCGTCGATGAAGGCTTCGAGATGCTCGGACGACGCCGCGCTGTTGTCGATCACGATGGCGGTCTGAACCGTCAGATCGGAATCGGCGAGGGCGACGGGGGTGCCGGTCTCGGCGTCCGTGCCAGCGATCGTGACGGTCGCGGTGGTCGGCTCGACGCCATAGCGGACGAGCACATAGGGATCATCGACCGTGTCGACGAGCATGAGGACGGGCGGCGCGACGGCCTCCTCGGCATCGTCCTGGGCGGCAGCGATCGACACCTGGAGTCCGCCCATGATCATCAAGATCGCGGCGAACACCCCGGCGACGCGGCTCCCGCGGAGTCGGAAGGCGGTTCGGAAGGTCACTGTGCCCCCATGCCCCCGCCGTTCGGCTGGAAGGTCTCCGGACCGAGGCGGATGCCTTCGGCGGTGAGCTTCTCCGCGAACTTGGGGCGGATACCGGTGGGCTTGAGCACACCGCGGTAGCGGCCGTTGTCGTCGACACCGGCGCTGAAGTCGAACAGGAAGATGTCCTGGAGCGTGATCACGTCACCCTCCATGCCCTGGACCTCGGTGATGTGCGTGATGCGGCGCGAGCCGTCACGGAGCCGGGCGATCTGCACGATCACGTCGATGGCGGAGGCCATCTGTTCACGGATGGCCCGGACCGGAAGGTCGAAGCCGGCCATGAGGGTCAGGGTCTCGAGACGGCTGAGCGTGTCTCGCGGGGTGTTCGCGTGGACCGTGGTCAGCGAGCCGTCGTGGCCCGTGTTCATGGCCTGGAGCATGTCCAACGCCTCGCCGGCACGACACTCACCGACGACGATGCGGTCGGGGCGCATACGCAGCGAGTTCTTGACGAGATCACGGATCGAAACGGCGCCGCGGCCTTCGATGTTCGGCGGGCGGGTCTCGAGGCAGAGCACGTGGTCCTGGTGGAGCTGGAGCTCCTTGGCATCCTCCACCGTGACGATGCGCTCGCCCTCGGGGATGAACGACGACATGACGTTGAGGGTCGTCGTCTTACCGGTACCGGTACCACCGGACACGATCATGTTCAGGCGACCGACGACGCAGGCCTGCAGGAAGCGGGCTGCGTTGGCGTCCATCGTGCCGAAGCGGATCAGGTCGTCGACCTGGAGCGGATCGGCCTTGAACTTACGGATGGTGAGGAACGGTCCGCCGATGGTGAGCGGCGAGATGATCGCGTTCACACGAGAACCGTCGGGCAGACGGGCGTCACACATCGGGGTGGACTCGTCGATGCGTCGGCCGACCTGGCCGACGATCTTGTCGATGATGCGACGCAGGTGCGATTCATCGACGAAGGTCACCGGATCCTTCGACAGCTTGCCGCTGCGCTCGACGTAGACCGAGTCGGGGCCGTTCACCATGATTTCCGACACATCGTCGTCCCGCAGCAGCGGATCGATCGGGCCGTAGCCGAGGATGTCGTCCGAGACGTCCTGGATCAGCTGCGCCTTGTCGGACGCCGACAGGGGCGCCCGCTCCTGGGCGAGGGCATGGTGGAGCTGCTCGTGGACCTTCTTGCGGAGGTCTTCTTCCGAGAGCCGACTGTCATAGAGGATCGGGCCCAGCTCTTCGATGAGGCTGTGGTGGATCCGCTGCCGAAGCTCGTCGAGCACCGGGTCTCGCCGAGCGGCGGTGCCGCCGGCCTGCGCGGCCTTGGCCGCAGCGGAGAGACCGCCACCCGAACCGCCGGCAGCGGCGTTGTCTTCTTCGGCCCCCTGCTGGACCTCATGGAGACGCTTGTAGAGACTCATGTTCGTCGATTCCTCCCGGGATCAGACCCGGCATTCGGTGGTTGGCTCTGGACTTCGGATAAGCGGGGCGGACTACTTCTTGCGTCCCCGGCCCGCCGTGGCGGGAAGGAACATGCTGGCGAGCTCCTCGAGAGACTTCGCCACGCCGGAGCGGGGTGAACTCTGCACGACGGGAACGCCTCGGTTGACCGATTGGGGCACGACGATGTCGCTCGGGATGAGGATGTCGGCGCTCACCTGGAGCGTCCGTTCGACCTCGGTGACGTCGAGCTTCACCTTCGAGTTGGCCCGGTTCAGGACGAGATGGAGCTTCTCCATCGGCGTGTTGAGCAGCCGCAGTGTCTGGAGGCCGATCTTCACGTTCTTGATGTTCGGGATGTCCATGCCGGCGATGAGCATGACCTCGTCACTGATCTCGATCATGCCGAGCACCACGTCGTTGAAGTACGCCGGCGTGTCCACGATCACGTGACTGCAGAAGCGACGGAGCACCTCCACGATCTGCATCATCTCGGTGGCGCCGATCTGGTCCGCGAAGGCGGGCTCGAGCGGGGCCGGGAGAATCAGCAGGCCGGACGACTCGTGGGTCACGAGCAGGTTCTGGAGCAGGCTCGCATCGAGGCGGTCGAGCGAGCTGACCGCGTCCACGATGGTGTGCTGCGGAGACAGCTTCAGCATCACGGCGATGTCACCGAACTGGAGGTCGGCGTCGACCAGACAGACCGGCTTGTCGCTGCGCTGGGCGAGCGTCACACCGAGGTTCGTCGCGATCATCGACTTGCCCGCGCCACCCTTGGTCGAGAAGACCGTGATGACCTGACCGAGTTCGCCGTCGTCCTCGAAGAGCTCCTCGCCGGCAACCGGAGTCGACGGCGACGAGGAGAGCGACGAACTGACTCGGCCGATGGCCTCGTTCAGCTGGGTGACGTCGGCGGGCGATGCCAGCACGTCCTTCACGCCGGAGCGCAGGGCCTGCTGGAGGAGGTTGGTAGTCAGCTCCTCGGCGACGAGGATCGCACCGAGCTCACGATGAGCCTGGATGACGCGTTCGACCGAGTTCAGCGTGCCATCGACGGCACAGCTCGGACCGAGCACGATCACGATGGGCTCACCGTTGAGGTACGGAATGAGATCCTCGACGACCGGGAAGCTGCTGACGTCGTTGCCCAGCTGTTCGGCGAGCCGGTTGCGGGCGACGTCGTCCGGGTCGATGACGACCAGGTTGACGGTGGGTGAGGAAGTCGAGCCCGAGAAGCCGTCTGCCGAGGCAGCGGTGTCAGGGACCAACGATTCGCCCTCACCGCCGAGGTCCATGTCCTCGGCGCTGGTGTCGTCGGTGAAGAAGCTCGACATTTGGTTCACTCTCCCTCTTCGAGCCAGATCGGGACGCAGTGACCGAGCACGTAGTTGCTGGTCAGATCAACGCCTTCGCTGACGGTGGTGGCGTCACCCTCGATGAAGCCGTCGGGGCCGTACGGGGTCGCACAGTCCGAGAGCTCGGCGGGGGTGGCGTTCGACATGAGGGCGGCGGTGAGGGCCGGCAGGGCCTCGACCACATAGTCCTCGGGGAGCAAGGTCAGGTAGACGTCGCCGGGAGCGACCGAGGCGAGCAGCTGGGCGGCCTCCGGGGGCACCATGAAGGTGATGGTGCCGCCCTGCGGGGTCAGCGCCCGGTTGTCGACCTCGCCGGTCTGGATCTGCTGGCGGGCGCCGATCGCAAGGATCTCGACCCGCTGGTAGAGGTAGCGGGCCGGCTGCGTGAAGGTGCAGTAGGACTCACTCTCGTCGGAGATGTTCGCACCGAAGGAGTTGCCCTGGCCGTTGTCGACCGTGCCGAGCTCGTCGAAGTCGAGCGTCTCGTCGGTGGCGTCTTCCTCGGTCGCACAGTTCGCACCGTGGGTGATCATCATGTTGACCTCGTCACCGGGCTGGAGGTAGCCGCCGACGGCTCGAACGGTGTCGAGCTCCATCGAGAAGGCGACGTTGCCGGTCGGGATCTGGTCCTTGAGGGACAGCGTCACGACGGAGGGGTCGACGAACAGCCCCTTGACGATGATCTGGTTGCGCACGATCTCGCCCTGCGACACCAGACCGGTGATCGGGTCCAGGTTGTCCGGGGAGACGAAGGTCGCCGGCCGGATGTTCAGCGGGATCTGCTGACGCTCGATCGAGTCGAGCGCCTGCGCAACCGGGGTCCCCTCGGGGATGTCCGCGGTGGCGATCAGCACCTCGACAGGCTGAGCGTCTGCGTAGACATCGCTTTCGATGCCTCGGACGTAGTTGAGCAACGCCACGCCGGCGAACACGCCGGCCGCAATCGCTGCGATCAAGATGAGTGTCTTACGGGAACTCACGGGAACCTCGTTGGGGAGAGTGACCTTCTGCGGTCCCCCTGTCGGAAGCGCCGCCCCGTTGTTGAGGCGTTTGGCTCGGGACTTGGGACCCGACGCGCGTGAGACGTCCGGAGGACGTCGTCTTCAACGGCGCTTTCCCGTGTCTTCTTGACGCAAACGCGAAACGGGCGCCCCGAAGGGCGCCCGTCGTCGTGCGTGCTCAAGCGCGGCCGTGGGCCGCGCGGATCAGGCCTCTTCGTCGGCCGGTCCGTCCGCCTCCGCAGGTTCGTCCGCAGGCGCCTCGGCGACCGCTTCGGTCGCGGCAGGTTCGTCGGCAACCGCTTCGGTCGCGGCAGGTTCGTCGGCGACCTCCTCGCCCTCGGCGACCTCGACCTCGACCTCTTCTTCGACGTACTCGTACTCGTACTCGGTGCCGTCCTCGGCAACCTCGGTGGTACCCGGCGCCGGGGCATCCTCGCCGGCCTCGGCGTAGTACTCCTCCCAGGCCTGCTGGCCTTCGGAGGCGGAGTCCTCACCGAGATAGTTGCCCTCGTTGTCGTAGGCATGGGCACCGAAGTGCTCCTGGTACTCGGCGGCGACCTCGCCACCTTCCGCGGCCTGCTTGATCGACAGGCTGATGCGGCGGCGCTGGAGATCGAGATCGATGATCTTGACCCACAGCTCCTCGCCCGGCGTGACGACCTGCTCGGGCAGATCGACATGGTGGGCGGACATCTCGGAGATGTGAACCAGACCCTCGATGCCGTCGCCGACCTGGACGAACGAACCGAACGGCACGAGCTTGGTGACCCGGCCGTAGACGAGCTCACCCACGCGGTGCGATCCGGCGAACTCCTGCCACGGATCCTGCTGCGTCGCCTTCAGCGACAGGCTGATGCGCTCACGGTCGAGATCGACCTCGAGCACCTCGACCTCGATCTCGTCACCGACGGTGACGACGGAGGACGGGTGGTCGACGTGCTTCCACGACAGCTCCGAGACGTGCACGAGGCCGTCCATACCGCCGAGATCGACGAAGGCGCCGAAGTTGACGACGGAGGACACGACACCGGTGCGCTTCTCGCCGGGCTTGAGGTTGTCGAGGAACGCTTCGCGCTGTTCCTTCTGCGTCTCCTCGAGCCAGGCCCGACGGGAGAGAACGACATTGTTGCGGTTCTTGTCGAGCTCGATGATCTTGGCCTCGAGCTCCTTGCCCACGTAGGGCTGGAGGTCGCGTACGCGACGCAGTTCGACGAGCGATGCGGGAAGGAAGCCACGCAGGCCGATGTCGATGATGAGGCCGCCCTTGACGACTTCGATCACCGGACCCTTGACCATGCCCTCGGCTTCCTTGATCTCTTCGATCTTGCCCCAGGCCCGCTCGTACTGGGCCCGCTTCTTGGAGAGGACGAGACGTCCTTCCTTGTCTTCCTTGGTGATCACGAGGGCTTCGATCGAGTCGCCCATCGAGACGACCTCGTTGGGGTCCACGTCGTTGCGAATCGAGAGCTCGCGGCTCGGAATCACGCCTTCGGACTTGTAGCCGATGTCGAGCAGGACCTCGTCCTGATCAACCCGGACGACGGTGCCCTCGACGAGCTGTCCGTCTTCGACGAGCACCATCGTGCTCGTGTAGGCCTCTTCGATGTCGACGCCACCGAGGTCGGCGTCGACGATCTGGCGGGGGGTGTAATTGCCTTCGGAATCGAAGGTCCCGAACTGGGACTCTTCGGTGGAAGTGTCAGTCATTGCTTCTTCTCGTCCAATCGAGTTGACGCTCGGGTATCGGACCCGGGAGCCCTGTCAGAAAGACAGCCTTGCAAGGCTAGCGCTGGCCCCCTCCAGAAACTCCCGGCTCGGCTACTGTCCGGCCCACGCCCATGAAGTTCTCGCTCATCTACGAGGCCCAGACGGCCAATCCCACCCGCGAGGGCGATCATCAGGTGTTCGCCGAGACCCTCGAGCAGGCTCTCCTGGCCGAGGAGCTCGGCTTCGACGTCTTCTGGGCGGTCGAGCACACGGCGCTCACCATGTACGCCCACATGTCCGCCCCCGAGACGTTCCTCGCCTACCTCGCCGGCGCCACCAGCCGCATCGGCATCGGTCACGGCGTGATCTGCCTGCCGCCGAAGATGAACCATCCGGTCAAGGTGGCCGAACGCTGCGCCACCCTCGACATCCTCTCGGGCGGCCGACTCCATGTCGGCTTCGGCAAGGGCGGCACGGAGCAGGAGGCCGGCACCTTCGGATACGAAAAGTCCGAGCTCGGACCGATGGTCGACGAGGCCATGCGTCTCGTGCCCCGGTTCTGGGTCGAGGACGTCGTGGAGCACCACGGCCGATTCGTCGACGTCCCGCCGCGCCCGATCCATCCGAAGCCGCTCCAGACGCCCCACCCGCCGCTGTACCAGGCGTGCACGCAGACTGCGACCCTCGTC
>BQJV01000183.1 GCA_021604885.1 Acidimicrobiales bacterium | reverse complement strand
ATCAGCCCGGTCGTGTCGTGTCCGGCACCCGGTTCGGCCAGGCGCTGGTGAGCAGCACCGACCCCGATGAGTACGACTTCGCTGGGTTCGCTCGGCATCGTCGGCGGACCCTACTGTGGCGACGCCCGACCGACGAACCCGACCTCCGAGGCCCCCATGACATCCCTGCTCGACGCCGCCCGCGACCTACGGACCGCCCTCGACATCGAGGGTGCGAAGGCCGAAGCGGCCGGGACCCCGATGACCGACGCCGCGGTCGAGATGTGCAAGGACGCCGGCCTCTACGGCGCGCTCGTCGCCAAGGACGTCGGCGGGGCGGAGCTCGACGCCGCGGAGAGCCTCGACGTCTTCACCGAACTCGCCCGGGCGGACGGATCGATCGGCTGGGTCGTCATGGCCGGCAGTACTGCAACCGCGTACTTCGGCTCGTACTGCCCCGACTCGTTCACCGATGTCATGTTCGCCGACGGCGTCCCGCTCGTCGCCGGCCAGTTCGCGCCGAACGGAACCGCCGCGCCCCAGGGCGATGCCTTCCACATCACCGGGAACTACTCGTTCGGCTCGGGGCTGGAACACGCGGACTGGGCCGGAAGCGGCTCGATGACCACACCCGAAGAGGGTGACCCGGACTACATCTTCGCCGTCGTGCCGAAAGCGGAGGCCGACATCGTCGGCAACTGGAACGTGATGGGGCTCCGCTCGACAGCGTCCTACGACTACCGGATCGACAGTGTCGTGCCAGCCGATCGCACCTTCTCGATGTTCGGCTTCACCCGCTATCGAGGGGGCAAGCACTTCGACCTCGGGATCCTGCACATGACCGAGATCGGCCATGCCGGCTGGGCCCTCGGCGTCCTGCGCCGTGCCATCGACGAGGCCGCCGTGATCGCACGGACGAAACAACGCATGACGGGCCGGTCGACGCTCGCCGACGATCCGCGTTTCCAGTACGACCTCGGCGAGGCGGAGAGCCTCTTCCGGGCCGGCGATCTCTGGATCCGTGCCGCATTCGCCAAGGCCGAGGAGTCGGCGCTCAACGACAACCCGGACCAGGCACTGGTCGGCGAGGCGCTGCAGGCGACGGCATGGTTCACCCAGCAGTCGACGGAGGCCCTCCAGAAGCTCTACCGCCACATCGGCACGACGGCGCTGCGTGACGGCCCGTTCCAGCGGGCGTTCCGCGACATCCACGCCGGCAGCCAACACGCCATGGTGAGCCCGGCCCACACGTTCGCCTTCGCCGAGGCGAAGATCGCCGCTGCTCCGGACGCCGCCGTCGACTGGGACTAGATCGTCACCGAGGTGAGGTCGTCGCCCATGACGATCTCACCGTCGAATTCGTTGGCCGCGATCGCGATCCATTCGTCGTACTGCTCCGGCTGCGGCGCCGGCACGTAGTGCGTCAGCATGAGCGTCTTCACACCGTTCTTCGCCGCGACCTGGCCGGCCTGCTCGACCGATGAGTGGTAGTCCAGGATGTCCTGAAGCCGAGCAATGGGGATGGTCTTGACGATGTCGGCACGGATCACCGTCTGCACGTAGACGTCCGCGTCCTTGGTGAGCGCGTCGAGGCCATCGCACGGGATGGTGTCGCCCGCGATCGCGACGACCTTGCCGGCGGACTCGACCCGGTAGCCGACCGTCGGTTCGACCGGTGCGTGACACGTCTCGAAGCACGAGATCGACATCGAGCCGATGGTGAACGAGTCACCGGGCACCACCTCGGTCACCTGGACGTCGGGCTCCCACGTGAGGTCGTCGTGGTGGTCGATCCGATACTGCACGTCCGGACCCAGCGCGAGCAGCATGTGGTCGACATAGTGCTTGATGCCGACCGGCCCCCACACACGGAGGGGCGTGCCTTCCGGCGCCGTGATCCAGTGCGTGGTGACGATGTCGTTGAACGCCGTGAGGTGGTCGCTGTGCAGATGGGTGATCACCACGCCCGCGAGGAACCCCGGCGCCGTCTGGGCGAGCGGCATCCGCATGACGCAGCCCCGACCCGTGTCGAAGACCACGTGCTCACCATTGTCCTCGCCCGCCTTGATGAGGGTGCATGGTCCGGCCCGGTTCGGGTCGGGCAGCGGGGATCCGGTGCCGACGAGGGTGATCTCCACTACGCCTCCTGCGGCTGGCTCGCGGCGGCCTTCTGAAGCACGCGCTGCATCATCTCGCGCGAGACCATCAGGCCCGCGTTCTGGTTCTGACCGGTGATCAGATCGCCGTCGACGACCACATGGTTGGCGAACATGTCGCGCAACCGATGCGTGGTCGACTCGAAGTTCGCGCCGGCGTTGCGCAGCTCGGTCTCGGGATGCTGCGGCGTGTGGGAGATGCCGAGCTGCTGCACCTGCAGATCCGTGACGGCGGTGATCCGACGCCCCTTCACGAGCGGCTCGCCATCGGGCGACTTGGCCTTGAGGAGGCCGAGCGGCCCGTGACAGATCCCGCCCAGCACCGCGCCGTTGGCCGCGGCTTTCGTCACCTGTTCGCCGACCTCGTCGGAGGTGCCGAGGTCCCAGGCCGCACCCCATCCACCGGCGAAAAAGACGATGTCGTACGACTCGATGTCGACCTCCGCGATGGGCAGCGAGTCCATGCACTTGGCCTGAAGCTCGTCGTCGACCATGTACCGGTCATCGTGATGCGAGCGCACCGGCGGCTTGAACGACGTCGGGTCGAACGGGATGTCCCCACCCCTCGGCGACGCAACGTCGACCTCCATGCCGGCATCGAGGAACTCGTAGTACGGCACCGTGAGCTCGGACCCGAACACACCGGTCGGCTTGTTGACCCCGAGGGTGCCGTGGTTGGTCGCCACGACGAGGGCTCGGCGACCCGTGAGGTCGAGCTGCACGGCATCCGGATCGTCGGGGTGCATCCCGATTCGCTGGAGGAGTCGGCGCGCCGCGAGGGCCGGCTTCGGCGGCGTCTTCGCGGTGGGGCCGTCGTCCGGACGGACGGCAGTCGGCCACGGTTCGTTGCGTTCGGGCACGGCGTTTCGGGACTCGGTCATGGTGGCCTCCAGTTGGTGCCGCGCCGCAGAGGCGTCGGGATCGTCGGCTCGGTTGATCGCCTCCGCCGGGTCGGCGTCGAGGTCGTAGAGCTCCCACTGATCGGGGATCGGCTCGGTCCGGAACGCCGGGCCGCTGGGTCCGCGCACCGAGAGGTTGCGGACGAACGGGTCGGTCCAGCCCGCGGGGTCATCGAAGGTGCGAACGAGCTTCCATGTTCGGCCATCAACACGTTCGACAACGGCCTCGACGTTCGTCGCGGCGTGGGCCGGGATCCTGATCTGCAGCGGGAACGGCGCCTCGCGCCGTCCACCCCGTTGGGCGATCGCCGAGGCGTTGCCGTCTCCTTCGAGAACGTTGTCCCGGGTGATCATGTAGACGGGCGTCGCATCGACGTCGCCACCCGCCAGCACGCCGCTCAGATCACGACCCGGCAGCGGGTGGACCTCGGAGTGGGTGTCGGCGAGCTGCGACGCGAGCTCGGCCTCGGATGCGCCGGCCACGCCGAGCAGTGTCGGCACCAGGTCGATGTGGCTCGTCGGAACCGCGACCGATCCCGCGGGCGACGGCTGTTCGCCGACCCGCGCAATCTGGAACGGCACCCGGGTCGCCTCGTCGTAGAGCTGATACCACTTCTGGTGCATCCCGCCGTGGCTGCCGAGCATGTCCCCGTGGTCCGACGAGAACACGACGACGGAGTCGTGGCCGGCGCCCGTCACAGTTCGACGCACCCGGTCGATCGGGCCGTCCACGTCGTGGTGCAGGCGGTAGTAGGTCTGGCGATACCGCTCGGCGTTCGTCCGATAGGCGCGGCGGACCAGCGGCGTGGGTCCGTATCCGGAGTAGTACGCGTCGCGATAGGCGCTGTGGAGCGCCGGCTTGGTCGACAGGTCCTCGTCGTCGGTGGGCGAGGGCGCGACGTCGGGGAGGCTCGCCGTCGACGCGGGCAACGGGCGCCGCGCGAGAACCGGCCAGAGAACGATGTCGTGTGGATTGACGAACGAGCAGACCAGCAGGAACGGCCGGGCCGCGTCGGCGTCGCCAGCGGCACGACGGGCGTAGCGGTCCTCGAGGAAGGTGACGGCGCGCTCGGCGTAGATCGGATCGCGCACGATCCCCATGTCCGACGTCCGTCCGCTGTGCGGCTCCGGGCCGATCCATCCGTTGAAGCCGTACTCGTCGAGCGGGTCCGCCTCGAGGTAGGCGTCGATCGCGGACGGGATCAGATCGCCGTGATCAGTGTTCGTGTCCAACGGCTTGCCGTCCACCATGAGATCGGCGTGGCTCACGTGCCACTTCCCGACATAGTGCGTGTCGTAGCCCGCGGCCCGCAGCCAGTCACCGAGCGTCGGCACCTCGTCCGGGCGAAGCCAGCGCATGCGGCTGTCGTCGTCGTGCTTGGCCAACCCGTTCGTCTGGGTCACGCCGTGGACGTCCGGGTACTGCCCGGTCAGCAGACACGGTCGACTCGGGACGCATGCCGTCGAAGCAACGTAGTGGCGCTCGAACGACACGGCGTTCTCGTCGAACCAGCGGCGCGCCGGCAGCGACTCGTCGCGCCAACGCCGAAGTTCGGCGGCCTCGTAGGACGGTGCGGCCCGCTCCTCGTCGGTGAGGACAACGATGATGTCCGGCTGGGCGTCTGGTGGCGTGCTCATGCCGTTCCCTTCTCGTTGCGCTCGACGGCGGCCACGAGACCGGCGAGGAGCTTCTCGTTCGTCGACGCCATGCGTCGAGCGAGCAGCCGAGCGGCGAGGCGCATCGGCGGCTTGGGACCCGGGGTGACATCGAGCGTGAGGCTGACCCGACTACCGCCACCATCCGCGACGATCTCCCAGGAGTTGATCACTCGCGAAACGATCGCCGGGAGACCCTGGAGTTCGTAGGCGAGCGTCTGCTCGGGCTCCCACTCGATGACCTCTTCGAGCAGGGTCAGCGTCCCGACCTGCACTCGGCGTACGGTGCCGGCGCCTTCCTCCTGGGTCGTCATGAACGACGAATGGTCGACCTCTGCCGACCATTCGGCGATGCGGTCGAACGCTGCGAGCTTCTTCCAGACCGCGGCCGGCGGGACCGCCGTGGTCTGCTCGACGCGCTGCTCAGCCATGCGCGGCACCGAGGATGCCGGTCAACGTCATCTGCATGCAGGCGGCGGCCTGACCCCGGGAGAGTCCGCGGATGAACCGCATGGTCTCCATCGACTCCATCGACAGGGCGAGCGCGATCGCCTCGGCCGCGACCACCGACTCGTTGCCGCTCATCGCGGCGAGTTCGTCCGCGAAGTGTCGCCGGACCTGGATGATCGATTCCTGAGCGTTGTCGCGCAGATGATCCAGGAGGATCGGCTCGAGCGGGGCCTTCATGTGGCCGACGCGGGCGACGGGTGCGGCGACCTCGTACAGGTCGAGCCGGTTGGCGACGATCCGGTCGATCCGCTCCGGCAGCGCACCCTGCCCGATCTCACTGATGAGCAGGTGTTCCCGCAGCGTCTGGTACTGGCGTTCGACGGCCACCCGATACAGCTCGTCGAGGTCGTCGAAGTAGCGGAACACGGAGCGATGACTCACGCCGGACCGCTCGGCGACCGCGTTCACCGACGGCTCGAGATCGCCGTCGCGATAGAGGTCGAGGAGCGCGTCGACGACGCGCTCACGGTTCTGGTCGCGACGGGCGCGACGCCCGTCGACGGTCGGCAGCGCGTCGGCGGTCACCGGTGCCCCGGCGCCATGTAGAACCAGAACGGCATCGGCGCCCCCTGGTCGGACATCGCCTGACGAGCGGCGAGCACGACCTTTCCCGCCTCCGTCTGTTCGAAGAACCACGACTCGATCGCCCGACCGTCGGCAACGGGGCCGTCAGCCAGCTCGACAGCCGCCTCCTCGTAGTACGTGCGGATGTCGTGACAGGTCGCGATGGAGTTCTTGCCCGGCAGGCCTGCCTCCTTGAAGCTCGTGCCGGCCGCGATCGCCTCGAGGACCTCGAGCGCGGCGGGGACGTCGTCGGCGGTCATCACGCGACCGACGCTGGTGACACCGCGTCGCTCGAGGATCCGGTCGTAGGCCTTGCGAATGCCCTTCGCCTCGAGGACCGCGGGCGAGGCATCGCCATCGAACGCCGGCGGCAACGCACACGCAACCGCCTCGGACGTGTCCTCGATCGTGACGGGATGGCTCTCGATCACCGGCCCGGGCGCGTCGAGAAGCGCGAACGCGCGCGTGATCACGTCGTGCTGGAACTCGGCGTCACCCGGCTTGCCGAGCGGACGACCGAGTGGGAATTCGCCGTGCAGGACGCGCGGTGGCGCGACCGTCTGGGCGACGGGGAGCATCGAGGCGAGGGCGACGGTCGCGAGGCCGCCGGCTTCGAGGACATGGGCGAGCACACACACGGTGCGCGTACAGAGCGGTCAAACGGGGGTGAGCAGAACGACGTCGACGCCGGCCGCCTTCAGCTCCGTCGCCGCACGCGGGCCGGAGTCGTGGATGATCGTCGCGAGACCGTCTTCCTCCTGATTCCCGGCGAAGGACAGGTGGACGTCGCTCACCGCGCCGATCGTTCCGTTCGCCGCGAGCTCTTCGAGCCGGTCGATCGGGAACACGACGTTGAGGTCCGCGGTGAAGCCGGCCCGGTCGAAGTTCGGACTCCAGTGTCCGAGCACATAGCCGCGCTCGTCGCGGGGCAACACCCGATAGTCGGTCTCCGACTGATGGAACGAGTCGTCATCGGGCCGG
>BQJV01000182.1 GCA_021604885.1 Acidimicrobiales bacterium | reverse complement strand
GCCTGGACTGACCCCGGCACAACCCAAGAACCCCGAACCCCCGTACCCCTGAAAATCTCGAACACCCCTGAAAACCTCGAACTGGTGTGAACCCATCGGGTTTGGCCCGATGGGTTCACACCAGTTCGAAAGAGAGAGTTCGAACGGGGGTTCGAAAGGGAGGAACCTGCGCATGCTCGATCTGTTCGATCCCGATCTCGTGAAGCCCCGCCTTCGGGGCCGATCGCACGAGTACGCCTTCTTCGTGGCGCTCACGCTCGCGCCGATCATGATCGTCGCCACGCCGGGTGTCGCGCCTCGCTTCGTGGTCGCCCTCTACGTCGCCGCCATCGCGGGACTCTTCGGGATCAGCGCCCTGTACCACCGCGTCGACTGGTCCCCGGCGGCCCGGGCCCGCATGAAACGACTCGACCACTCGATGATCTTCATCGCTATCGCGGGCACCTACACGCCGATCGCCGTATTCGCCATGTCCCCGAACGTCGCCCGCATCGTGCTGCCCGTCGTCTGGATCGGCGCGCTAATCGGCATCGTCGTGCGCAACCTGTGGCCCGACGCGCCCAAACCGCTTGCCGCCGCGCCCTATGTCGCCGTCGGCTGGGTGGCGGTCTTCGTGATGTTCGACATGTGGTCGAGCCTCGGCGTGGCCGGCTTCACGCTCGTCGCCGTCGGCGGGCTGCTGTACACCTTCGGCGCCGTGATCTACGCCTTCCGGCGTCCGAACCCGTGGCCGCACCACTTCGGCTACCACGAGATCTTCCATCTCCTCGTGATCGGCGGGGCCGCGCTCCACTATGTGAGCGTGGCGTTCGTGGCGATCCCCAAGGCCTGACCGGCCACTCAGCCGTGGATCGGGCCCTCGGTCTCGGAGAGCGCCTGGGCGATCCGCCCGGTGCGTTCGCCGATGATCTCCGCCACGATCGACACCGCCGTCTCTTCGGGGGTCCGGGCACCGATGTCGAGCCCGATGGGTGATCGGAGCCGGTCGAGACCGGCCTGATCCACGCCGGCCTCGACGAGGCGCGCCGTGCGGTCGTCGTGCGTGCGGCGGCTGCCCATCACGCCGATGTAGCCGACATCCGTCGTGAGCGCGGCGGTGACCGCGGGGACATCGAACTTCGCGTCGTGGGTGAGGATGCAGACGGCATCGCGGGGGCCGAGCCCGGCGCCGATCGCCGCCAGGAGCCGATCCGGCCAGTCGACCACCACGTCGTCGGCCATCGGGAAGCGAGCCGCTGTCGCAAAGACCTCTCGGGCGTCGCACACCGTCACCCGGTAGCCGAGGAGCTTGCCGACGCGGGCGAGCGCGGCGGTGAAGTCGACCGCTCCGAAGATCACCATCTTCGGTGGCGCGGCGAAGCTCTCGATGAACACGGAGACGACGCCCTCACGGGCCTCGCCGTGGGCGCCATAGTGGCGGATGCCGGACCGACCGGCCGCGAGCTCGCCGATCGCATCGCGGGCGACGACGCGGTCCAGGTCCCCGTTGCCCAGCGACCCCTCGGCCTCGCCACTCGGGCGCACGAGCAGCTTGGCGCCGGTGCCAGGGCCCTCGATGATCGTCGCCAGGGCGACGGGATCCTCGGCCTGCACCGCGGCGCGCAGGTGGTCGTAGACAGCGCCCATCAGCTCACCAGTCGAGTGGCTCGATGAACAGGTGGATCGTGCCGCCACACGTGAGCCCGACGGCGAACGCCTCGTCGTCGCTGTAGCCGAACGTGACCATCCGGCGCTCGCCGGTGTCGAGCACGTCGAGCGCCTCGACGACCACGGCACCCTCGACGCAGCCGCCCGAAACCGAGCCGGCGACGTCACCCGCCTCCGACACGACCATCGCCGCGCCCGGCAGGCGCGGCCCGGAGCCTTCGAGGTCCACGACGCGCGCGACCGCGACCCGCTGCCCGGCCGCCTTCCAGCGATCGATGTCGGCGAACAGTTCCTTCACGGCTCCAGCATGCCTGCTGGAGCAGGGATCAGGCGACGTTCAGGCCGCGAACGCGGGCGCGTGCGGCGTCGAGATCCCGCCGGCTGGCGGCGAGGTCGGCGACGGAGGCATGGCTCCGACGGAGGTCCTGATGTGCGTTCCACCGGCAGGTCAGCTCGGCGAACTGGTTTTCGAAATCACGGTGATCGGTGTTCATGACCCCATGATACGAGGGATGTGACCGATGATTCCGTGGAATCTCGGCGTGTGAGGCCATCACAGCATGTGATTTGGAAACCACTGAACCATATCTGCCTTGCTATCCTCGGCACCATGCCGTGGACGCCTCCGAAACCGATCGACCCGATCAACCGTCGGATCCTCGCCGAGCTCGCGTCCGACGGACGGCTGAGCATGCGCGAACTCGGCGACCGAGTCGGCCTGTCCGCTCCGGCGACGACCGAGCGGGTGCGCCGCCTCGAGCGCGACGGCGTGATCCGCGGCTACCGAACCGTCATCGACCCCGATGCCTTCGGCTATCCGATGCTCGTGGTCGTGCGGGTCCATTCCGCCGGACCCAACGCGGCCGAAGTCGACCGCCTCGCCCAGGAGACGCCCGAGGTCGTCGAGTGCCACCGCGTGACCGGCAGCGAATCCCATGTCATCCGGGTGCGGGTGCGAGACGTTGCCCATCTCAACGAGGTGGTCGAGCGCTTCTGGGACTACGGCGACACGATCACGAACGTGGTGACCACCACACCGGTCGTCCTGCGTGACGTGCCGCTCGAGTGATCGCGGACGTCAGGGCGAGCGGCGTTCGAGCTCGGCCCGGGCCCACGTCATCATCAGCGGAATACCGATCGCGAGCACGAGCAGCCCCGGCCAGGTCTGCGCCCACGTGACCTCCCCGATGAACCCCTGACGGGTCAGGCGGAGCAGGTTCGTGATCGGATTGACCCGGGCCACGCCGTGCATCCAGCCGCTCAACAGTGTGATCGGCACCTGCCCGATCGATGGGAACATCAGCGAGAACGACACCATCTGCACGATGGCCATGGCCTTCACATCGCCGATGCGCAGCACGACGGCCAGGGCGAACGAGCCGAACAGCAGCGCACCGCCGACCCCGCCGACATACGCCATCAGCACACCAAGCACGCCGCCGGGCGCGGAAAGGTCCTGGAACGTGGCGACGATGAGCACGACCGTGATCGGCATCAGCGAGCGGACCAGGGTGTAGACGAGCGGCGCGACGAGGATCGCCGACCGGCGGATCGGGCTGACCAGCAGACGATCGATGAAGCCGCTCTCGAGGTCGTTCGCCATGGCGCCTGCGGTGCCGACGCCGGCGAACGATGCGCCCTGGAGCATGGCGAACGCCGCGACCCAGTTGACGATCTTCGGCGTCGGATAGCCCTCGACCCGCGTGATGCCGTCGAAGCTGCCGGTGAACGCGATCACGAAGAACATGGGCATGACCACCATCGGCACGGTGATCGACGGCAGCCGTACGAGCCGGGTGAGGTTGCGGCGGGCCATGCCGGCGATGGTCGGGACGAAGGCGACGTACTCGTCGGTGGCCGTCGAGCGGACGGGCGCAGTCGTGGTCATGAGACGCGCAACCGCCGCAGATAGGCCCGGTAAGCGAGTCCGAGCGAGACGACGGCGACCAGCGCCGTCATCGCCAGGGCCTGTCCGAAGTCGGACCAGCTCCAGCCGGAGATCACCAGGTTGCGGGTGGGATCGATGATCAGCGTGAACGGGTTGATCTCGGCGACCGACTGGTACCAGCCCCTCATCAGCGCGGTCGGGAAGAAGGCGGAGCTGATGAAGATCATGACGAAGATCAGGGGGAACATCGCCTGCGTCGCCTCGGTGCTCCCGGTGCGGATCGCGACGGCGAGGCCGAACCCCGAGATGGCGACGCCGAGCGCCACCGAGATGATGACGAGGGCGACGGCACCGGCCAGACCGCTCTTCACCGGTGCGCCGAACAGAAGGAAGATGCTCATCAGAACGATTGCCTGCACCGCGGCCGCCGATGCCGCACCGGCGACCCGCCCGATCAACACGCTCTGGCGGGCGACCGGGCTGGAGATCAGCCGATCGAAGAACCCTGTTTCGATGTCGGTCGCCATGTCGCTGCCGGCGTTCGACGCGTTGAACGCGATGCCCTGGAGGATGGAGGACGGCAGGATGAACTGCAGGAACGAGTCGACCTCCGGAAAGGCCGGGAGGTCGACGGCTCGGGAGAACTGCGACGCGTAGACCGCCGCCATGAGCAGGGGGAACACGAGGCCCGGGATGAAGTCGGTCGGTCGCCGAAACGTCGCCACGGTGGCGCGCACCGACAGCGACCACACCTGTTCGATCGAGACGATGAGGCGCGATCGCGGGGCGTCGAGGACGGCGGTCATGCCGTTTCGGCACCCTCGAGCCGGCGGCCGGTCGCATCGGCGAACACGTCGTCGAGGCTCGGCGAATCGAGCTCGACATGGGCGACCGGCACGCCCTGCTCGTCGAGCGCCCGCACGACATCGGCCAGGCGAGCGGCACCGTCCTTCAGGCCGATCGCGACGCGTCCGGCCCGGGCGGGACGCTCCTCCCCGAACGTCGCCATCACCGAACGGGCGATGTCGATCATGACGGCGTCGCCCACCTCGATGCGCAGCGTCGGGTCGCCGACCTGTTCCTTGAGCGTCGTCGGGTCCCCCTCACGCACGATCCGGCCGCCGTCGATGATGGCGATGCGACCGGCGAGCTCGTCGGCTTCCTCGAGGTACTGGGTCGTGAGGAACACCGTCGTGCCCTCGTCATTGAGCGCGCGGACCTCCTCCCACACGGCGAGTCGACTCGTCGGGTCCAGACCGGTCGTGGGCTCGTCGAGGAACAGCACCGTGGGGCGATGGATGAGGGCGAGGGCCAGATCGAGCCGGCGCCGCATGCCGCCGGAATAGGTGCCCACCCGACGATCGCCGGCGGCCGTGAGGCCCACCCGCTCGAGCAGCTCGTTCGACCGGGTGACACCGACCTTGCTGCCGAGGCCATGCAGGACGGCTTGGAGTCGAAGGAGCTCGTTGCCGGTCATGAGCGGGTCGATCGCCGCGTCCTGGAGCGCCACACCGATCGAACGGCGCACCGCGTTGGCGTCCTTCACGACATCGAAGCCCGCGACGCGAGCGGTACCCGCGGTCGGACGCAGCAGGGTGACGAGCATGCGGACGGTCGTCGACTTGCCGGCACCGTTGGGTCCGAGGAAGCCGAAGATCTCGCCGGCGTCGACGGCGAGGTCGATGCCATCGACCGCTCGCAGGTCTCCGAAGGTGCGGACGAGCCCGACCGCTTCGACTGGTTTCGCGGTCATCGAGCCCCCTGCACGCGCATCGGGTCACGGTAGCGGCGCGCGTCAGCCGCGCCCGATTCCGACGTGCCGATCAGGGTGTCGGATGTGTCACACAGCCCTGGAGGCCGGGGACGGCGTAGAGCTCCTCGCCGGGTTCCACGTAGAAGCTGCGGCAGCGGGCCGCCACGTCGAACCCGTCGGGACCCAGGATCCCGTCGATGTCGCCTTCGATGGCGTCGATCTCGGCCTGGAGCGCGGCGCGGCGCACGCGGGCATCATCCAGGTCGCCGCGCTGGTCGACCCAGTTGCCGACCGGGATCGCGGCGAGACCCACGCCGACGGACAGCGTGACCGCGGCGAGGCCGGCCCGCACGACGCGGCCGGAACGGGGAGGACGGGCGTCAGCCATGGCGACTGCTCACGATCCTCCGGCCGGCGCGGCCATCCCGCGGAAGGCGGCGGCTTCACCCAGCTGCTCCTCGATGCGAAGCAGCTGGTTGTACTTGGCAACGCGGTCCGAACGCGCCGGCGCGCCCGTCTTGATCTGGCCGCAGTTCGTCGCCACGGCGAGATCGGCGATCGTGTTGTCCTCGGTCTCGCCGGACCGATGCGACATCACCGACGTGTAGCCGGCGCGGGTC
Organism: Acidimicrobiales bacterium; assembly: GCA_021604885.1. GTDB lineage: Bacteria > Actinomycetota > Acidimicrobiia > Acidimicrobiales > Aldehydirespiratoraceae > JAJRXC01. The sequence goes on along the minus strand of BQJV01000182.1, from coordinate 845 downwards.
GCCATGTCGACGGCGTCGAGCGTCTCCGTCAGCGAGCCGATCTGGTTGACCTTGATGAGAATCGAATTGGCGGTGCCGGAGGCGATGCCGCGGCCCAGACGCTCGGTGTTCGTGACGAAGAGGTCATCGCCCACGAGCTGGATCCGCGACCCGACCGCTTCGGTGAGCGCGGCCCAGCCGTCCCAGTCGTCCTCGGCCATGCCGTCCTCGATCGACACGATCGGGTACCGGTCGCACAGCCCCGCGAGCTCGGCGACCATCTCGTCGGGCGTCAGCTGCCGACCCTCGCTGGCGAGGTCGTAGACACCGTCGCGGAAGAACTCGGTGGACGCGACGTCCATCGCGATCGCCATGTCGTCACCCGGCGTCAGCCCGGTGCGTTCGATGGCGTCGATCAGGAGCTGCACCGCTTCCTCGTTGCTGCCGAGATCCGGAGCGAAGCCGCCCTCGTCGCCGACCGCGGTGGCCAGGCCCTTCTCGTGGAGCACGCCCTTGAGCACGTGATACGCCTCGACCCCCCAGCGCATCGCCTCGGAGAACGACGCCGCGCCGACCGGCATGAACATGAACTCCTGATAGTCGACGCTGTTGTCCGCGTGCTCGCCGCCGTTGAGCACGTTCATCATCGGCACGGGCAGGACGTGGGCGTTGGACCCGCCGACGTGGCGCCACAGGGGGATCTCGAGCTCGGTCGCTGCGGCGTGGGCCGCCGCCAGGCTGATACCCAGGACCGCGTTGGCACCGACCCGACCCTTGTTGTCCGTGCCGTCGACCGCGATCATCGCGCCGTCGACGCCACGCTGGTCGACGGCGTCGAGCCCGGTGATCGCCTCGGCGAGTTCGCC
>BQJV01000181.1 GCA_021604885.1 Acidimicrobiales bacterium | reverse complement strand
AACGTGATCGGGCTGCCCCTTCCGCTGCTCGACCGCTTGTGCCGGGACGTTGGCGTCGACCTTCTAGCCTGGAGGGCGTGACCGACACCCTCGCCCCCGCTGCGCAACACCCCGCGCGCCCCGGCGAGTTCGCGCCCATCGACATCGGCCCCCTCGAGGTGTGGCCGCCCGTGGTGCTCGCGCCGATGGCCGGTGTGACCAACGCGCCCTTCCGCACGCTGTGCCGCCGCTACGGCGCCGGGCTCTACGTCAACCAGATGATCACCGCCCGTGCGATCGTCGAGGGGCACCGCAAGAGCCTCGAACTCGCCGCCTTCGCACCCGACGAGTCGCCCCGCAGCATCCAGCTCTACGGCACCGAGCCCTACTCGATCGGCGAGGCCGCCCGGCGACTCGTCGACAGCCAGGGCGTGGATCACATCGACATGAATTTCGGCTGCCCGATGAAGAAGGTCACCCGCCACGGGGGTGGCGCCGCACTGCCGTGGAAGCGCTCCCTCTACCGCTCGATCGTGCAGGCTGCGGTCGCCGCGGCCGGCGACGTTCCGGTCACCGTGAAGTTCCGCGTCGGGATCGACGACGACGCGATCACGTTCCTCGATGCCGGACGGATCGCCGAGGACGAGGGCTGCCGGGCCGTCGCCCTCCACGCCCGCACGGCGAACCAGCTGTACAGCGGCTCAGCCGATTGGAGCCGCATCGCCCAGCTGAAGGCTGCGGTCACGTCCATTCCCGTCCTCGGCAACGGTGACATCTGGGAAGCCGACGATGCACTCCGCATGATGCGCGAGACCGGCGCGGACGGGGTCGTCGTCGGACGAGGCTGTCTCGGGCGCCCGTGGATCTTCGGTGACCTGGCGAACGTGTTCGACGGTCGCCCCGTCGCCCCTCGTCCCGACCTCGGCCAGGTGCTCGACGGCATGGTCGAACACGCTGAACTCCTGTGCGAGTGGATGGGCGAGCCCCACGGCATCCGCGACTTCCGCAAGCACACAGGCTGGTACCTGAAGGGCTTCCCGACCGGCAACGAGGTGCGCCGTGTCCTGAACCGGGTCGGCTCGCTCGCCGAGATGCGCGAAGTCGTCGCCGGCCTCGACCGCACGCTCCCGTTCCCCGAGGGCGGCATGCGCATGGTGCGGGGTCATCACGGATCGCCGAAGGACGTCCACCTCCCCGAGGGCTGGCTCGACGACCGTGACGGCGCAGTCGCGCTGCCGAAGGGCGCCGAGCAACTCGTCAGCGGCGGCTAGAAGTCGATGCCCTTCTTTGCGGCGATGCCGCCGTCGTAGGCGTGCTTCGTCTTGACCATCTCCGTCACGGTGTCCGCCATGTCGATCATCCATTGCGGGGCATCGCGGCCGGTCAGCACGAGCGACACCGACGCCGGCCGGTTCCGGAAGGTCGCCTCCACCTCGGCCGCGTCGATCCAGCCCCAGTTCAGCGGGTACGTGATCTCGTCGAACACGACCAGGCGGTGTTCACCCGCCTCGACGATCGCCTTGCCGTGACGCCAGGCCTCCTGGGCCTCGGCCTGGTCCTTGGAGAGATCGTCACTGTCCCAGGTGAAGCCGTCACCGAGGGACCAGAAATCGATGCCGAGCGGCTCGGCCATCAGCTGCTCCCCCGTCACCCAGTCGTCCGACTTGAGGAACTGCACCACCGCGACCGGCCAGTCCCGGGCGCGGGCCCGGAGGGCGACGCCGAATGCGGCCGATGACTTGCCCTTCCCGTCCCCCGTGTGCACGAGCACGAGGCTCTTGGCGACTCGGAGTCCGTCGGGGCGGGGGTCATCCGTGAGCGGCTCCTGGGACTCGGTCATGTCGGCTCCTGGTTCGTGCGGCCTGCGACCGGAACGATCACCGGACCGTCCACATCATCGATGATCCTGACGCTCGCGTTGAAGTGGGTGAGGATCAATTCCTCGGTCACGACGTCGCGGGGAGGACCGTGGGCGACGATACGGCCGCCCGAGAGCGCGGCGACGCGGTCGCCGTAGCGTGCCGCCAGCGTGAGGTCGTGCAGCGTGGCGAGCACGGTGAGGCCGCGCTCGGTCCGCAGCTCGTCGACGAGATCGAGCACGTCCTGCTGGTGCCCGAGGTCGAGCGCCGTGGTCGGCTCGTCGAGCAGCAGGATCGCGGACTGCTGGACGAGCGCCCGGGCGAGGACGACCCGCTGGCGCTCACCGCCCGAGAGGCTGCCGACCTCACGCTGAGCGAAGCCGGCGAGATCGAGCCGTTCCAGCACGTCGGACGCGAGGGCCAGATCGCCTCGCGAATCGGCCGCGAAGACGCCTCGATGCGGTGTGCGACCGAGCAGCACGTAGTCGATCACCGGGACGCCGGCCGGAATGGTCGGCGTCTGCGGAAGGTACGCGAGGGCGCGGGCCCGGCTCATCGCGTCGCCGCGGTCCGTGCCCTCACCGAGGTCGATCTCGCCCGTGTGATCGACCGCGCCGAGGATCGCCCGCAGCAACGTGGTCTTGCCTGCGCCGTTGGGGCCGATCACGTTGACCCACGCGCCCGGCTCGAGGTCGAGGCTCACGTCCTGCAGAACGGGCGCGTCGCCGAGGTCGACGCTGACGTTGCGGATGCGGAGTCGGCCGGTCACCAGACCTCCCGGCGACTCGAACGCAGCACCACGGCGAAGAACGGCGCGCCGATGAACGCCGTGACGACACCGATCGGGAGCTCCGCACCGTCGAGCACGCTCCTCGCCACGAGGTCCGCGGCGACCATGAAGGTGCCGCCGAAGAGGACGGACAGGGGCAGCACGACCCGATTGCTGGCGCCGAAGACCAGTCGCACCGTGTGGGGCACGATGATGCCGACGAACCCGATCAGCCCCGAGACGGAGACCGCCGCGGCGGCACCGAGCGACGCCGCCACCACCACGATCAGACGAACGCGCTGCGGGTTCACGCCGAGCGATGCAGCCTCCTCGTCGCCGACCGCGAGCACATCGAGGGCGCGGGCGTAGCGAAGGACCACCACGAGCGTGATGAGGAAGTAGGGCGCCAGGAGCTTCGGCTCGTTCCACCCGGAGGTGGCGATGCGACCGAGAATCCAGTTGAAGACCTCCCGGATCACGTCGCTGTTCGCCTGGAGCACGTACGTCTGGCACGCGGTGAGGAAGCTGGCGACGGCCACGCCGGCGAGGATCAACGTGACGGTGGATCGGCCACCGATGTGACCGGCGAGGTACGAGATCCACACCGCGCCGAGGCCGCCGATGAAGGCTGCGAGCGGCACCGGATCGAGGAGGCCCGAGCCATCGCCGAGGCCTTCCGTGATGGCGATCGTGGCGCCGAGTCCCGCGCCCGCGGCGATGCCGAGGAGATACGGGTCGGCCAGCGGATTGCGAAACGCTCCCTGATAGGCGGCGCCGCTGAGCGACAGCGTCGCGCCGACCATGAGTCCGAGAACGACCCGGGGCAGCCGGAGATCGTCGACAACGGCCTCCTCCGTGCGCGAGAGACCGGAGTCGACATCGATTCCGGGGACGCCGTCGAGCAGCTCTCGGAGAACATCTCCCGCCGGAATGTCGAAGGGGCCGATCACCAGGCCGGCGAAGCTCGCGGCCACGACCGCGAGGAGACCCGCCGCGACCGCGCCGAAGCCGAGTCGAGTGCCTTGGAGGGACTCGACACGCGCCTCGACGGGTCGTGGCTCGGTCATGGGTCAGGCCGGAACGGCCACCTCGGCCAGGACGGCGGCAATCGCCTCCGCGAACTCGACGACCCGTGGTCCCCAGCGAGACGCAACATCGTCGTTCAACTCCACGACTGCTCCGGTCTGCACGGCGGTGAGGTCACCCCAGCCGGCCCGGGCCGCCACGGTCTCGGCGGTCTGTTCCGCCCAAATCGTGTCGGCGAGGAAGATGAAGTCCGGGTCGGACTCCAGGATGAACTCCTCGGAGAGCGGCAGATAGCCCGAGAAGGCCTCTCCCGCTGCCTCGTCGCCGATGCTGACCAGGCCGAACAGGCCGTAGACCTGAGCGACGAATGCGTCACTGTTCAGGCTGTAGTAGTCGGTCCCGAGCTCGTGGTAGTAACGAAGGCCGGAGGCGTCCGGGGCCTCCGCCTGCAGCGCCGCGATGTCGGACTGCATCTCGGACACGAGGTCGGCGGCGCCGGCCTCGTTCTCCGTCGCCGCGCCGAGCGCCTCGATCTGGGCGTAGATCCCGGCGAAGTCGGCGGGCGAGTCCTGCACCACGACCGTGATGCCGAGAGCCTCCAGCGCCGCGGACGCCTCGTTGGACTGCATGACCACGACCTGCGGGTCATAGGCGGCCACGGCCTCCACGTTCACCTGGAAGCCGTCGAGATCCGAGAACGGCGCGTTCTCCGGATAGTTGGAGAATTGATCCACGGCGATCACCTGATCGTCGGCGCCGATCGCGAACAGGATCTCGGTCGCCGTCGGCGACAGGGACACCACTCGTTCGATCGAGTCGTTGCCGGCCATCGGCTCGGCGCTGTCGCCGCCGTCGCCATCGTCACCCGTGTCCCCGTCACCAGGGTCACCGTCACCCGTGTCATCGCCGTCGACGATGCCGTCGCTCGGGCCGGCATCCTCGACGGGCGCGTCGTCTTCGCCGCATGCGACCGCGAACAACGCGAGCACCAGCAGCAGGGCAAACAGTCTTTTCATCGGATTCCTCCTTGTGGCTCGAGGTCAGGCACGAGCGACAGGGTGATCCGGTCGCACGAGCCGTCCCCTTCCTCGAGGGTCGGTTCGTGTTCGTTCGGCGGAGGCGACCGGACTTGTTCCCCCTACCGAGGCGGAGGGACATCACCGTTGCGGGACAGCGCCGGAATCACACCGGACTTCGCTCTGACGAACAGCGCGAGTCTAGGAGCAAACAGCGTCGAAGCGAGCAACCGCCTCGTCGACGATGCGGGAGATGAGCTCCTCACACGTCGGCAGGTCGTCGACCACGCCGACGCACTGCCCGGTCGGCAGGATGCCGACCTCGAGCTTCCCCTCGACCATCGTCGCCCTCGTGAGCATCGCCGCATTGGCGGCCATCGCGACCTGGGCCCAGCTGAGGTCCTGGTTCTTCTTCATGTTGACGCCCTCCCGCAGGAGGTCGGCCAGCGAGGTGTCCGTCAGCTTGCGGAACTTCAGCGCATTGATGCCTGCCCGCGGGAGGCTCAGGAGCCCGGTGCGCTCGAGGTTGTCGATCACCTCGGTCCGGATGACGCGCTGCGGGGCGCCGTCGATCGCGGTGGAGACGACCGTGCCGGTCACCGGTGTGCCGAGATAGACCGCCTTGACCTCGTCGGGCACCTTGCTGTCCGCGGTCAGCAGGAACCGGGTGCCCATCGCGATGCCGTCCGCACCCCAGGCGAGCGCCGCGGCGAGGCCGCGACCGTCGTGGAATCCGCCCGCGGCGATCACGGGGATGTCGACGGCATCGATCACCTCGGGCAGCAGCAGCGATGTGGGCACCGTGCCCGTGTGGCCGCCGCCCTCCCCGCCCTGGCAGAGCACGGCATCGACGCCCCACTCGGCGACCTTCTCGGCATGGCGACGGGCCCCGACGGTGGGGACGACGACGATGCCGTTGTCCTTGAGCTTCTTGACCATGTCCGGACGGGGCGCCTGGGCGAACGAGGCGACCTTCACGTCGGAGGCGATCAGGTGATCGACCCGCTCGGCGATGTCGACGGCGTCCGTGCGCAGGTTCACGCCGAACGGCTGATCGGTGCGGGAGCGGACCTTCGCGATCGCCGCGACCATCTCGTCGTACGTCATCGTCGCCGCGGCGAGGATGCCGAGGCCTCCGGCGTTGGCGGTGCCGCTCACGAGCGATGGCCCGGCGACCCAGCCCATACCCGTCTGCACGATCGGGTACCGGACACCGAACAGCTCGGTTGCCCTGGTCTGGAGGCGGGAATCGACGGTCTCGGACGCGCTCATTGCCCAACCCTACGGCCTAGGGTTCGAGACCAAGACAGCGAGGAAAGGAGGCGAGACATGACGACCCGTCGACTCACGGAGTTCAGCCACGGCGCTGGTTGAGGCTGCAAGCTCGCCCCCGGCGAACTGGCGCAGGTCGTGCGCCGCCTCTCCCCGACCGACAGCCCTGATCTTCTCGTCGGCGCCCTCACGGGCGACGACGCCGCCGTCTGGCGTCTCGACGACGATCGAGCCCTCGTGTTCACCGCCGACTTCATCACGCCGGTGGTCGATGACGCGCGCACCTGGGGCCGTGTCGCGGCCGCCAACGCGGTGTCGGATGTCTACGCCATGGGCGGACGGCCCCTGCTCGCACTCAACCTCGTCTGCTGGAACACGGAGGAGCTGAGCAACGATCTCCTCGGCGACGTCCTCGCCGGCGGGCACGACATCGCGGCCGAGGGCGGCTTCGTCGTCGCGGGCGGCCACACGGTCGACGACCCCGAGCCGAAGTACGGCATGGCGGTCGTGGGCGAGGTCGATCCCGCGAAGATGCTCACGAACGCCGGATTGCAGGCAGGCCAGACCCTCGTGCTGACCAAGCCGCTCGGCATCGGCATCATCACCACCGGCATCAAGCGCGACGCGGCGCCGCCGGATGTCGTCTCCCAGGCGATCGCGTCGATGACCGCCACGAATGCCGAAGCCGCCCGCGTCGCCGTCGACGCCGGGGCGGCGGGCGCCACCGACGTCACCGGGTTCGGCCTGCTCGGCCATGGCGGCCGCATGGCCGAGGAATCGACGGTCGACCTCGACATCGTCACCTCGGCCGTCCCGATCATCGCCGGGGCCCGTGAGCTCGCGGCGAGCGGCGTCGTTCCCGGCGGCACCGGTCGCAACCTCGCA
>BQJV01000180.1 GCA_021604885.1 Acidimicrobiales bacterium | reverse complement strand
GCGCACGGAGGCGAACCGGTCGCGCAGAGCCTGCACGACCGGGTGGTCGGTGCGGAACCCGGACAGGTCGTCCTCGGCGCCGAGAAGCGCCGGCAGCTGGGTGAACGCCCAGTCCGTGCCCGGGCCCCACCCGTCGGCTCGCACGAGATCGGAGCTGTTGCGGAACGCGACGACCGCGCTGCCCTCGGGTGTCTCGGTCGTCCACCAGTACACGCCGGCCCGCCGGCGGACGGTCTTGGCGCCCATCACCGCGAAGCCGATGTCGAGCCGGTGCGCGGGACGATACGTCATCGCCGCGGTCGGTTCGGGGGGCGCACTGGTCACGGCCTCATCATGGCCGCGATCGCGTCGTGCGGGGCGGGCTGGAGCCGGCCGTTTCAGCCGGGGAGGAAGTCCTGGTCGGCGTAGATCAGCTCGGCGTGTTCGTAGAGCTCGCGGTCACTCGGCTCGCTCAGGCCCCACGCCCGGGCGGCCTCGCCCATCTGCGCACGCGTGTTCACGCCGAGATAGCCGTCGACGGCGCTGAGATCCTCGAAGAAGCCGGCCCGGAGCAGATTGAACTGGAGGCGGGTGATCTCCTCGAACGACAGGGGCTCGTCGGGAACGGCATCGGTGGTCAGATCGACGGTGTCCTCGCTCGACTCCGCCTGCAACGCGCCGTCCTCGCCCAATGCGTCACTGAGCGCGGGGGACGCGAGTTGGACCGCGCCCCAGATGGCGCCGATCAGCAGTGCGAGGAGGGCGAAGCCCTGGATGTGAGTACGCATGGGGGAGATGCCTCGAAGAGAAGGGTTGCATCCAAGACGTGTGGGACACCCGCGTGGTTCCCGATCGTCACGAAGCTGAAACCTTCGCGGTCGTACCGGAAACGGTCTCAGGCGGGGAGTTCGCCGCCGAGCCCGCCACCGACCACGGGCGGAAGGTCGAGCGTGCCCTTCACGCCCGGGGTCGCGTCGACCAGCACCGGGATCACGTTGACGAGACGGGCCGCCGCCGTGGCGTTGCCGCCGTCGGCCGGATTGTCGGTGCCGTCCGTGGCGTGGATCGACACCTCCAGACGGGGACGCCCCTCGACGACGAGGCGGTGCTCGCCGCTCTTGCCCGGCGCCGGCATCGGCCACTCGGGAGCGATGTGGGGCGCGATCCGGGTGATGTGCTCGACCACGATCCGCGGTTCGCCGGCGATGTGGCCGGTCACCGCGAAACGAAAGGCGCCCTGGGTGCCGGCGTCGAAGCGTCCCTGGATGGTGTCGACGGGTTCACTGAGTGCGAGGCGTTCGATCGATTCGGTGATGTCGTCGAGCTCGACGCCGAGTCCGTCGGCCACCGTGCGGATCATCGGCCCCCAGATCATCGTCGGCACGGACGGGATCAGCATCGGTGGCAGATAGTCCATCGGCTTGCCGAAACCGATCACCTCACGGACGATCTCCGGCGCGTCATAGGTCGAGTAGTCGAACAGCTCCTGCATCCGGATCTCGTCGATCTGACCTGCGACGCCGGTCACGAGGAGCGGCAGGATGTCCTGCGCCCAACCCGGGTCGATGCCGGACACGTAGAAACTGGACCCGCCCGCCTCGCAGGCCTCGTCGACCTTGGCTCGCAAGCGGGGGTCGGCGGTGGCCGGGTGGAGCAGCGCATAGATCGCCGGCGTGACGACGCTGGCACCGGCACGGAGGCAGGCGAGCACGTCATCGAGCGCCTCGGTCGGCCGGGTGTCGCCACTCGCCGCGTAGACGACCGCGTCCGGGCCTCGGCCGAGCACGGCGTCGACGTCGTCGGTGGCGAGGACCCCGGTTGCGCCGATCGCCGCAAGCTCACCGGCGTCGCGGCCGACCTTCGAGGCGCTGTGCACGACGACGTCGGCGAGCTCGAGGTCCCGGTGCGCGAGCACCGTACGGATCGCGGTCCGACCGACATTGCCTGTGCCCCAGACGACGACGCGCCGTGGGCTCATGCGTCGGCGGCGATGCCGAGACGCGCGGCGGCCTCGTCGAGCGCCGCGACCACGAACCCGGCGATGCCCTCGGGCAGCTTGTGGCGCTTGAAGACGTTGCCGCCGATCCAGTCGCCCCCGCGCAGCTCGACGACGTCGGCGAGTCCGTCGAGGACCTTGCCCGCATGGACGGCGTAGGTCAGAAAGCCTGCGGTCGGCTTGCCCCAGATCCCCGGCAGGTCGAGTAGTCGACCGGCGTCGCCGGGTCGATGACCGCCGATGATGAGCCCGTCGGTCCAGGTGCCCACGAATACCATGTCGGCTTCCTTGAGGAAGTCGAGGTTGGCCTTGCGGGTCTCCCACACGCCGACCTCGTGGCCCAGCGATTCGGCGGCAGCGCCGACCATTTCGGCGGCGCGGGCCGTGTTCCCGGTGCGGCTCTCGTAGACGACGGCGACCTTCACGAATGACTCCTGGTTGAACGATGCGAAGCGCACTGATCCTCGCAGGTCCGGCGCCGTCGCGCACGGTCCGCCGTCAGGCGAGAACGCTGCAGTTCCGACCCAATGCCTTCGCCTTGTACAGGGCGCCGTCGGCTCGCGTCTTGAGGCTTTCGGCCGGGCCCGCCTCCAGCGTCGAGATGCCGACGGACACCGTCAGTCGACCGCCCGGCTGGGTTTCGCCACCGGCGATCTCGGCCCGCTCCACGGCGCCCCGGATCCTCTCGCCGGCCTCGCGGGCCTCCTGCACGGTCGCGGTCGGCAGCAGCACGGAGAACTCTTCGCCGCCGTAGCGGTAGACGACATCGCTGGCCCGCACGTTGTGCTCGATCAGCCGGGCCACGCTCTGGAGCGCGACATCGCCGGCCTCGTGGCCGTGGGTGTCGTTGAACTGCTTGAAGTGGTCGACGTCGATCATGGCGAACGCCACGGGCGTCCCGTCCGCGACCGCGGCGGCGAGCGTTGTCTCGAGGTCGCCGTCCAGGCGGCGTCGGTTGCCCAGGGCGGTGAGGCCGTCCACCATCGCCAGATTCTCGAAGGAGTCCAGCTGATCGGCCGACAACAGGGCGCCGCCCAGCGCCGGCGCGAGCAGTTCGAGTCGATGACGATCGTCGTTGCCGTACGGTCGCTCCAGCTCCCGCCGGGCGACGAGGATCCCCGCCATCGTCGCGTCACTCACGAGCGGGACGGCGCACACCGCGGCGGTCCCGATCGCGGCGTCACCCGACAGTTCGGTGAGCAGCGGCTGAGCGGTCTCGGAGACGCGCAGGAGCGCGGTCTGCGTGATGACGGTCTCGGTGCCGGACCGGCGCAGGCCGTCGTCGCTGACCCGGAAGACGTAGGCGTTGATCGAGTCGGTGATCGTCGTCGCGGTCGCCGTCCCGATCGCGACGACGTCCTCCTCCTCGGTGGCACCCGAGAGACCGCGGTGGGCTTCCCAGATCAGCTCGGTGACACGGTCACGGCTGGCCGGCCGATCACCGCGTCGTCGACGGACCAGCAACATCGTCAGCGCGACGCCGACGAGCAGACCGAGTCCCGCGATGGCCAGGATCGTGAGCCATGGTGCGCCGTCGTCGGTCGGTTCGCTCTCGGGAGCCTCGGGCCGGGCCTCGATGCCCGCGGGCTGGGCCGCCACCTGGCCGGCGCCGGTGCGCAGCTGATTGATGTCCGCCGGGTCGGCGAGGAACTCGAGCGCGAGCGGGAGTTCCTCGGCGATGACGACGTCGAGAAGGCCGGCGCTGCGCAGGGCGCGGGAGTCGCCGAACGTCAGGAGTTCGTGGAACGCGGAGATGTACGGATCGCTGGGCACGACGCCGGTGTCGCCGTTCGAGATGCGGGCCTTCTCGACAGCCGGGATGTCGTCCAGCGCGTGTTCGATGGAGGGCGGGCTGCCGAGCTCCGCGAACACATCGGCCTTGGTGTCGGCCAGACGGCCGTCGACCTCGTAGAGCATCGCGACGAGGTCGTCGCGGGCGATGTTCGCGGGCCACGGCCCGTACGCGTCGTGGATCTGGGTGAACGCCGGTGGTTCGACGCCCGTGAAGGCGTCGAGATGGTCGAGGAGTGCGATCTCGAGGAGGAGCAGCTCGAACGCCCGGTCGTTCAGCTCCGGGTCCCACCCGGGAACCGGACCGGGCCCCTGGCCGGGCGGGGGCCCACCGAAGAAGTCGTCACTCGGACTCTGGAGCTCGAGCGGCCCCTGGTCGCCCTCCTGCGCACCGACCGGTGAGCTGAGCAGCACGAGCCCGAGCAGCGCGACGACGAGCAGAACCGGTGCGAGGGTCGTCGCGGCGGCGCGGCGGGCGCGGGAGAGCATGGCTCTCCATCGGCAGCTTCAGCGCGAAGTGAACCTCAGGATTCGGCGTTGATCTCCCGCAGGAGCGCTCTCGTCCGGGCGAAGCCCTCGCTGCTGTCGCCGATCTCGGCCGCGGCGAACTCGGTGGCCCCGGCCGCGGCGATTGCGCCGAGTTGCTGACGGACCGATTCCTCGTTGCCGCAGATCATCGCGTCGCCCGGGCCGGCATGGCCGTCGATGTCGAGCATGGCCCGATAGGAGGGCAGGTCGCCGTAGCCGGCGAGGATCTGCCCGACGAAATCGCGCATGCCACCCTCGTCGTCGGTCACGGCGATCGGCAGCGAACAGATGACCCGCGGGCTCGGCCGGCCGGCGGCCGCGGCCGCCTCGTTCAGCTTGGGGGCGATCTGGCCGGCGATGGCCTTCTCGCCGGTCATCCAGAGGATCGTGCCATCGGTGCGGGCCCCGGCGATCTTCAGCATCTGCGGGCCCATCGCAGCCAGCACGAGCCCCGGCGTCTCCTGGGTCGGGCGCTCGTTGGCGAAGCGCGCGGTGAAGTCGTCTCCCTCGTACTCGACCGCGCCGGTTTCGAGAAGCGGCTGGAGGCAGCTGAGGTAGTCCCGCATGTGCCGGATGGGCTTCCCGAAGGTCATCCCCCAGGTCTGGTCGACCACCGGCGCGTGGTTGACGCCGAGCCCGAGGGTGACGCGGCCGCTCGACGCCGCCTGCGCGGTGAGCGCCTTCGATGCGAGCGCGGTCGGATGGATCGGGAACGTGGCGTTCACGGCGGTACCGAGCTCCATGTCGCCCGTCTCCGCGCCGGCCAGGGCGAGCACGGTCAGCGCATCGACGAGACCGGTCTGCGCCAGCCACCAGCCCGCCATGCCGTCGCTCGCCGCGGTGCGGGCGTGGGCGACGAGCCGTGCCACGTCGGCGTGGATCAGCTCGGAGCTGCCATTGATCGAGATCTTCATGGTGGGCGGTCCTGTCTCAGTTGTTGTTGCGAGCGTCGAGCTTGGCCTTGATCTCGGCACAGGTCTTGCAGACCGGGTACTTCGACGGGTCCCGGCTCGGCACCCAGACCTTGCCGCAGATCGCCATCACCGGCGTGCCTTCGACGCTGGCGCGGGTGATGTCGGCCTTGCGGGCGTAGTGGGCGAAGCGGTCGTGATCGCCGTCGTCGGTCACCGGATTGGTGACGGTCTCCTCGGTGGTGGTCGTCGTTTCGAGGGGGGCGAGATCCGGCATGACGTTCATTGTGCCCGTTCGAGGGAAGGTCGACACGACGCGGGTCGACTCATCCCAGCATCGCCTGGACGGTGGCGATCGTGTCGGCTTCCTCCGGCGTCTTGTCGTCGCGGTAGCGCACGACGCGGGCGAACCGGAGGGCGACGCCACCGGGGTACTTGGTCGACCGCTGCACGCCGTCGAGCGCGATTTCGACCACCTGCTCGGGGCGCACGGTGACTTGCCGGCCGTCGTCCTCGATCGCGAGGTCGCCGAAGCGCTCCGTCTGCCACCGGAGCATCTCGTCGGTCATCCCTTTGAACGTCTTGCCGACCATGACGAAGCCCCCGGCGTCGGGGTCGCGGGCGCCCATGTGGATGTTCGACAGCCATCCCCGGCGGCGGCCGCTGCCGTGTTCGATGCCGATCACCACAAGGTCGAGCGTGTGGACCGGCTTGACCTTGCGCCACGTCTTGCCCCGGCGCCCGGCCTGATACGGCGAGTCCGCCGCCTTCACGACGGCGCCTTCGTGGCGACGGGCGAGTGCTTCGTCGAGGACCGCCTGGCCCGCCTCGCCGTCGGCCGTGATGATGCCCGGGACCTTGTGCGCTCCGGCGATCTCGCCGAGCCGGGCGAGGCGCTCCTCCAGCGGTGTGTCGAGGAGGTCGTCGCCGTCGTGATGGAGCAGGTCGAAGAAGAACGGGGCGATCGTGGACGCGTCGTTCCCCGCCGTCTGCGACATCGTGTCCTGGAACGTCAACGGATCGCCGTCCTCGGTCACTCCGAGCACCTCGCCGTCGAGCACGAGCGACCGGGCCGGGAGCTCCCGCACGACCCGCACGACCTCCGGGACGCCACCGGTGATCTCGTTCAGGTTGCGGGTCCACACCCGCACCTCGTCGCCGGCCTTGTGCACCTGGATGCGCACGCCGTCGAGCTTCCACTCGACGGACGCTCGGCCGATGTCGTCGATCGCCTCGGCGACGCTCTTCGCCGTGGACGCCAGCATCGGTTGGATCGGGCGAAGGAGTTCGAGACCCACCGCTTCGAGGCCCGGTCGTCCGTCGCGCGCCGCGATCTCGGCCGCGGCGCCGAGATCCCCCGACAACATCACGGCGCGCCGCAGGACCGTTGCCGGCACGTCCGTCGCCTTGGCGATCGCATCGGTGACGATGCCGGCGTTGGCGCCCTGGCGGAGTTCGCCGATCAGGAGACGGCGGACGAAGTCGGCCTCGGCGGTGGTGGTCTGTGACAGGAAGTCGACGAGCAGGTCGCGCCGCGCGCGCTGGGAGCCTTCGCCGTGTGTCGATGCGATCTCGTCGAGGAGCGTGTCGAGATCGGCGACGCTGCGGCTCGGCTTCGT
>BQJV01000179.1 GCA_021604885.1 Acidimicrobiales bacterium | reverse complement strand
CTCCCGCTCGCCGTCCGGCCCGCGGCCGACAACCCCCACCCTGCGCTCCACATGATGGTGCGCGGCGGCGATGACTGTCTGATTTCCGGGACGGACTTCGAGACGACGATGGACTTCGTCGGCGTCGCCTTCCACGGCATGGCCACGAGCCACATCGATGCGCTCTGCCACGTGTTCGTCGACGGGAAGATGTACAACGGCTTCGCCGGCACGGAGGTCAAGAGCACCGGGGCCCGTCACGGCAGCATCATGTGCGCGAGCGACGGCGTCGTCTCCCGAGGCGTCCTCCTCGACATTCCCCGCTCGCTCGGTGCGCCGTGGCTCGACAAACACCATGCGATCACGATCGCCGAGCTCGAAGCCGCGGAGCAGGCACAGGGCGTGCACGTAGGCGAGGGCGACATCCTGCTGGTCGCCACGGGTCGTGACGCGCTCCGAGCGGAGGAGGGCGCCTGGGTGCCGTGGCAGGGACTGGCGGGGCTGCATGCCGAGTGCGTCGAGTGGATCCACGACCGCGGCGTCGCCGTCCTCGGCGCCGACGGCGTGTCGGACGCGCTCCCCGGCCTCGGCCTGGAGGGCTGGTTCATGCCCGTGCACCAGTGCGCGCTCGTGGCGATGGGCGTGCACCTGCTCGACAATCTGCGCCTCGACCGGCTGGCCGACGCGTGCGCGGACGCGAGTCAGTGGACGTTCCAGTTCACGGTTGCGCCACTGCACGTCGAAGGCGGCACCGGCTCACCGGTGAACGCCATCGCCGTGCTCTGATCGCGGCTGACGGCTGGGAGAATGGACAGGGGTCTGACCCCATGTCCATTCTCAGGCGGATTCGCGGTCGGCGGCGACGAAGTCGAGGTCGCCGTATTCCTCGCCGGTGTCCTCGAGGTGTTCGAACTCGATGACGCCCATCTCCTCGAAGCGCTCGCGCAGCCAGCCCTTCTCGCCTTCCTTGGTGACGCCGGCGTCGAGCAGGCCGAGCTTCTTGCAGTTCGGCACGATCTTCGAGAACAGCAGCTGCTGGAAGAGGATGCGGCCGGGGTCCTGCTGGATCAGCGGGATGAGCGGCGCGACGTCGATGTCGTAGCGCTGCCACACCTCCTGCTGGAGGAAGCGGTCACGCATGCGCACGGCCGCCTCGAAGGCGAACTCCTGGCGTTCACGCAGCTCGGCGGCCGAGAGGCTGCCGTAGTACTCCTCGAGGCTGAGGACGCCGAACGCCACGTGGCGGGCTTCGTCGCTCATCACATAGCGCAGCAGCTGCTTGAGGAGCGGCTCGCTCGTGGTCTGGTGCAGCATGCCAAACGCGGCGAGGGCAAGGCCCTCGACCATGATCTGCATGCCCAGGTAGGTCATGTCCCAACGGCTGTCGTTGATGATGTCGTCGAGCAGCATCCGCAGGTGGGCGTTGATCGGGTAGTTCCCCTCGAGCTTCTCGTCGAGATAGCGCGAGAAGACCTCGACGTGACGAGCCTCGTCGACCACCTGGGTCGCGGCGTAGTACTTCGCGTCGATCCACGGCACGGTTTCGACGATCTTCGCGGTGCAGAGCAGCGCGCCCTGCTCGCCGTGCATGAACTGGCTGAGGAGGTGGTTCTGCGCCTCGATTCCGAACTCGAGGAACTCCTTGTCGCCCCAGTTCTTCAGCGGCGTGTCGGAGAGGTCGAACGGCGGAGCGAGCTCGTCGGAGCCGCTGATCGCGAGGTTCTGGTCGCGGACCATCTTCTCGATGTCGACGTCGAGCTCCCAGGGCAGGTCCGTGGTGGCGTTCCACTGGGAGGTCTTGGCCTTCTCGTAGAGCTTGTCGAGCTTGGCGCGCTCGCCCTTGTCGTAGCCCCAGGTGAAGATCGCGTCGGCGTTGTCCTGTACCGCGTGGACGACATCGGTCTCGTCGAGCGTGGTGACTGCGAGGATCGCTTCCGCGTCGTTCAGGTCGGCGCGGCCGATGATCTGCTCGTTGTCACGCATCTTGCCGCGGATGCCTTCGGTCATCGTCATGGACACGACTCCTTCTCGCCGGAAATTCGGGGGTGCTTACACTGTATGTCTCCGCCGGGCCCAATACCAGACCCCCTCCTCTTCACGTCTCGGGGTCTGCTAGGAAGACCGGATGACTCGGCGGCCCCTTCTCGTTCTCATCCTCGCGCTCGGCCTGATCCTGGCGGCATGCAGCGACGACACCGAACCAGACACGGCCGATCCACCCGTGACCGACGACGGTGCCGAGCCGGACGACAACACCGAACCCGACGACAACACCGAACCCGACGACAACACCGAACCGAGCGAGGGTGCCGATCCGACCGAGGCCGGCGCGTTGGAGCGAGCACAGTTCCTGTTCACGACACTGCTCATCGACGACGACGGCGCCACGGCATATGCCGGGCTCTCGGACGCCTGTCGTGACGTCCTGTCCCTCGAGGAGTTCGCACCCGGTCCCTCGCCCGGATGGGAACCGTTCCTCGAGCTTCGGGGCATGGATGCGAGCCGCGCCGCGGAGGTCCGGGTCGGGAACGTCCGGGCCCTGTCGTCCAGCGAAGGCGTGGAGGCGCAGATCCGTTATTCGGTACTGCTCGACGATGAGGAGCTCTTCGACTCCAACGACGAGGATCCGACACGATTCGTCTACGAGAACGGCGCCTGGTGGATGGGTTGCGACTCGTCCGACGCCTACCACGAGGCCTACGGTTTCCCGTGCGGCGACCTCGAGGGCTCGTCGATCGACGACCTCCTCATCGATGTCCGGATGCGCTGCCTCGACGGCGGGGAGGTCGTCAGCCTCGAGTTCGGCAGCTGGGACTGTGCGGACGGGACGACGCTGGTCCAGACATTCAGCGGCGAATGGTTCGGTAACCCCGGGGGCACGGTCACCCGGGACCAGGGTGCCGGGGATCTCGCCTGGGAGGCCTGCGACTTCTAGCGTCTCGACCCTCCGCGTCGCGACCCACCCGCCCTGGTAGCAAGGGCGCACTCGACGGCGGAGGTTCAACCCGTGAAAAGACTGCTACTCATCCTGGTGATCGGCTTCGGCGTGATCGCTGTCGGTTGCGGCGACGACTCGGGCTCCGGCGGCGGTTCGGGCGATCCGGGCGAGGCCGGTGCGGTGGCCACGGCCGATGCGGCGTTCACCGCTCTGTTCGAGAATCAGGACTCGGAGGCGGCGTATCGCCTCATGTCGCCGGCCTGCCGCGAGGTGATGTCGTTCGGTGACTTCGCCGGGGAGATGACCTTCGGTATGGCGCTCCTGCTCGGCTTCATGGGCATCGAGCCCGAGCGCCAGTCGGACATCACGGTCGAGAACGTGCAGGCGGTGTCGGTGACCGAGGGTGTCGAAGCCCAGATCACGTTCGCGATGATGCTCGACGATCTCGAGCTGGGTGATTCGGCCGAGGACGAGCCGGCCCGTTTCGTCTACGAGGACGGTCAGTGGTGGGCGACCTGCGACGACTTCGACGCGTACCAGCGGGCCAACGCGGTGCCCTGCGACGACCTTCAGGGAACGTCCGTCGACGACATCGACATGGACGAGGGCATCAGCTGCCTCGACGGCGAGGACCTCACGACGATGTTCTTCAGCAGCTATGACTGCTCCGACGGCTCGATACTGGTCCAGACCTTCGACAACCAGTGGTTCGGCAATCCGGGCGGCACGCTCACCAAGGACCAGGCGGCCGGAGATGCGGCCTGGGAGGCCTGCTACTCGTAGGGTCGGCTCCCGACCCACGAGGGAGCAACCCATGAATCGACTCGACGACAAGGTGGCGCTCATCACGGGCGGCGCCCGGGGCCAGGGCGCGGCGGAAGCCGAACTCTTCGTGAACGCGGGCGCGCAGGTGGTTATCACCGACGTGCTCGACGCCGAGGGCGAGGCGACCGCCGAGCGCCTCGGGGCCGCGTGCGATTTCGTCCATCACGACGTCGGCGCCGAGTCGGAGTGGCAACGCGTCGTCGACGACGTGGTCGCCCGCCACGGTCGCCTCGACGTCCTCGTCAACAACGCCGGCATCTTCCGCACCGTGGGCCTCATCGAGACGTCGATGGAGCTCTGGGAACAGATGCTGACGGTGAACCAGACCGGCGTGTTCCTCGGTATGCGCACGGCCGCGCCGGCCATGCAGGCGAACGGCTCCGGCAGCATCATCAATATCTCGTCGATCGCCGGGCTCGGCTCGGCATCGATCGCCCACGCGTACGGCGCCACGAAGTGGGCCGTGCGGGGCATGACCAAGTCGGCGGCGGTCGAACTCGGACCGTCCGGCATCCGGGTCAACTCCGTGCACCCCGGCATCATCGAGACGGCGATGCTCGAGGAGTTCGGCGAGTTCCGGGAGATGCTCGCCGGCCAGATCCCGCTCGGCCGCACCGCCGAGGCGGACGAGGTCGGCAAGCTCGTGCTGTTCCTCGCCTCCGACGATTCGAGCTACTGCACCGGCCACGAGTTCGTCGTCGACGGCGCGATGACCAGCTGACACGCTGGACGCCGTGCCCGACATCGATCTCGACCGCGTCCGCGCCCTGGTCGGCGCGGCCAACGTGCTCACGGACGCCGATGCCGCGCCCGCGCTCGTGGACTGGCGCACGGTCTACGCCGGCGACGCACTCGCCGTCGTCCGGCCGGGCACGACCGACGAGGTCGCCGCTGTCATGTCATGGTGCGCCGAGCACGGCATCGTCGTGGTGCCCCAAGGCGGCAACACCGGGCTCTCGGGAGGCGCGACCCCACGGGGTACCCGGCCGTGCATCGCGCTCTCGTTGCAGCGGATGCGGGCGATCGAATCGGTCGACGCCGCTGGGTGGACCATGACCGTCCAGGCCGGCGTCACCATCGAGGCGATGCAGGAGGCCGCCGCCGCGGCCGATCGCCTGTTCGCGCCGGACTGGGGCGCCCGCGGGTCCGCGACCATCGGTGGCGCCATCGCCACCGACGCCGGCGGCAACAACGTCGTGCGCTACGGCAACATGCGTGATCAGGTGCTCGGACTCGAGGTGGTGCTCGCCGACGGCCGTGTGTGGGACGGGCTGCGATCGCTGCGCAAGGACTCGACCGGCTACGACCTCGCCCATCTCTTCGTCGGGTCCGAAGGCACGCTCGGGGTCGTCACCCGCGCCGTCGTGAAGCTCCATCCGGCGCCGCAGTACCAGCAGTCGGCCATGGCCGCCCTCACGGACCTCGACCGGCTCATGGACGTCTTCGCGCTCGCCCGATCGACGGCGCCGGACGCGCTGACCGCGTTCGAGCTCCTCCCCGAGACCGGTGTCGCGAAGGTGTGCGACACGTTCGATCTCGCTCATCCGTTTGCCACCCGGGCGGACTTCTACGTCCTGGTGCGATTCGCCGGCACGCGTCCGGTCACCGATCTCCTGGCGACGTTCCTCGACGATGCGTCCGCTGCCGGTCTCGCCACCGATGCCGCCGTCGCCGCGACCGCTGAGCAGGAGCAGCGGCTCTGGTTCCTCCGCGACGAGCTGCCGCCGATGGGCCTCTACCCGCACCAGGCGGAGGGGCTGAAGCTCGACGCCGCGGTGCCCATCGAACGCATGGTCGCGTTCCACGACGCGGTCCGGGCCATCGCGGACGAACTCGCGCCGGATGCCCTGGCGTACGGGTTCGGGCACGTGGGTGACGGCAACCTCCACATGACGATCCTCCCCCTGACCGACGACGACGTCCCTGGCTTTCGCGCCGCGAAGCCGGAGCTGACCCGGCGGATCGACGAGATCATCGTCGGCCTGGGCGGGACGATGAGCGCCGAGCACGGCGTGGGCCAGGAGCTCCGCTCGCGTGTCGCGGCCCAGAAGCCACCGGTCGAGTGGGAACTGATGCGGACCATCAAGGCGGCACTCGACCCCGATGATCGACTGAACCCCGGCGTGCTGCTCCCCGAGTGACCGCTAGCTTCGCGCCATGACCCGACCGTGGTGGCAGGACGCCGTCGTCTACCAGATCTATCCCCGCTCGTTCGCCGACTCGAACGGGGACGGCGTGGGCGACCTGCGAGGCATCATCGACCGGGTCGACCACGTCGCGGACCTCGGCGTCGATGCGGTCTGGCTCTCCCCCATCTTCCGCTCACCGATGGCCGACCACGGCTACGACGTCGCCGACTACTGCGAGGTCGACCCGATCTTCGGCACGAACGACGATCTGGACGACCTCGTCGGCGCGCTCCACGACCGCGGCCTACGCCTCCTGCTCGACTGGGTGCCCAACCACACGTCGGACCAGCATCCGTGGTTCGTCGAGTCGCGTTCATCACGCGACAACCCCAAGCGGGACTGGTACGTGTGGCGGGACCGGCTGGCGGACGGTTCGCCGCCATCGAATTGGCGCGCCGCGTTCTCGGACGTCCCCGCCTGGACCCACGACAACGCTACCGATCAGTCGTACCTCCACCTGTTCCTCGCCGAGCAGCCCGACCTGAACTGGGCCAACACCGAGGTCGAGTCGGCGATGCACGACACGCTGCGGTTCTGGCTCGACCGCGGCGTCGACGGGTTCCGCGCCGATGTCGTGCACCTGATCGGCAAGGGCGAGGACGTCGACGACCTCCCGCCCGACGCGGCCCGGGCGCCCGTCATCTCCGTCAACCGGCCGGCGGGCCATGAGCGGCTGCGGCGGATCCGCACGCTGCTCGACGGCTACGCCCACGAGCCGATGATGGTCGGCGAGGTGTACCTCCTCGGCCCGGGAGAGACGGCGTCCTATCTGGGCGATCCCGACACCGGTCGGGGCGAGCTCCATCTCTCGTTCGACTTCCGCCCGCTGCACACGCCGTGGGACGCCGCCGCGCTCCACGCGGCGATCACCACGACGCAGACGGAGTTCCCGGAGGGGCGGTGGCCCACCTGGGTGCTGTCCAACCACGAC
>BQJV01000178.1 GCA_021604885.1 Acidimicrobiales bacterium | reverse complement strand
CCGAGCACCACGCCCTCGCGGAGTCCGGTGAGGAACGCTCCGACGACCGGCCCGGTCGTGCGGGTGAACGGATACTCGAGCACCAACGGCGCCTGCAGGACGTCTTCAGCCATGAGCGGCGAACCTAGTGGGACCACCGATCGGCGACCCAACCCGAGATGGGACGGGACTCTGACCCCGGCGTCTCACCTCGTCAGGGGATCGGGCTGAGCAGCAACTCGGCCGCGTCCTCGAGCTCCTGGGCGCTCTGCTCGTAGGGGTTCCATCCGTTCTTCCACGCGATCAGCTCGGAGAACCAGATGTGTTCGAGGGTGCGGATGATCTTGTCGCGCCGATCAGCCGGGAAGTCGGGGCGGAAGGCCGAGCGCATCATGGCGCTGAAGGTGACGTTCAACGCCTCCTGACTCGCGGCCCCATGGGGACCTTCGGCGACGAGGCCGCCGATGACGGCGGCGGAGACGTTCGGGTTCTCCGCCATGCCGCGGGTCATGCGACGAAGGAGGTCGAGCACGCGGGTGAGCGTGTCCTCGCCTTCGGGCGGATGCCGCTCGACGGAGCGTTGGAGATCCGCCATCCAGACGCTCATCGACTCGGCCAGCAGATGATCCTTGGACGTGAAGTAGTGGTACACGGTGCCGAGCGCGACCTCGGCACGGTCCGCCACCGCCCGCATCTGCACGCCGTCGTAGCCGCCCTCGGTCGCCAGCTCGATGGCGGCCTGCATGACGCGCCGCCGCCGTTCGGCCTGCTTCTCCGTGAGCGGTCGCACCTCGGACACCTGGCGATCGTAGTGGGGCGGTCGTGGCGGGAGTGGGTCCGCGACGCAGCGCTGGCATAGCGTCGTCGTGTGCTGATCGATGCGGGAATGACAGGCGACCTGGCGGCGGTGCCCGCCCGAGCGAGGGAGCTCGCGGCAACGGGGCTCGACGGCCTCTTCACGTTCGAGGGCAACAGCGACGTGTTCTTCCCCCTCGTCCACGCGACGGAGTTGGACGTCGACATCTACACGAACGTCGCCATCGCGTTCCCCCGGTCGCCGATGCACCTCGCCTACCAGGCGTGGGATCTGCACCGGGCGAGCGGCGGCCGTTTCGCCCTCGGGCTCGGTACCCAGGTCAAGCCCCACATCGAGCGCCGCTTCTCGTCAACCTGGGGCAAGCCCGTGAGCCGCATGGTCGAGCTCATCGAGTGTCTGCACGCCATCTGGGACAACTGGATCGACGGCACCCGGCTCGACCACAACGGCGAGTTCTACCGGGTCGACCTGATGACGCCCATGTTCGTACCCGGCGCGCTCGACCACCCCCGGCCCCAGATCTGGGCCGGCGCGCTCGGACCGCGGATGACCGAGGCGATGGCGCAGCACGCCGACGGCATCATCATCCACCCGTTCAACACCGGATCGTTCCTCGCCGAACGCACGATGCCGATGATCGAGACGGGCCTCGAGGCCGGCGGACGCACCCGTTCAGATCTCGTGCTCAACGTCGGCTGCATCGCCAATCCGTGCCTGACCGACGAGGAGTACGAACGGGCGTCCACCGCGATGCGCTACAACCTCGCCTTCTACGGCTCCACCCCGGCCTACCGCGTCACCCTCGACCACCACGGCCTCGGCGACCTGCAGCCCAAGCTGCGCGAGATCACCAAGGGGGGCGACTGGTCGACACTCGGCGACCTCATCGACGACGAGGTCCTCGATCTCCTCGCCGTGCGCGGCACCCCCGAGGAGTGCGCCGCCCGCCTCACCGAGGAGTACGGCGGCCTGGCCGATCGGCTGTCGCTCACCGTGTCGACCGCCACCCCCGAAGCGCTGACGCAGATGCTCGCGGCGATGGACTCGTAGCGACTACCCGCCGCAGACCCGGTCGAGGTTGCGGTGCAGGTTGATGATCCGGCACTCCTCGCCCGAGAGGGTGAGCTCCGTCAGCCCGGGTGCGTGGAGGCCCTTCTGCGCCCGTTCGAGATTGGCGACGTCCTGATCGATCACGAGACCCATCGAGTACGAGCCCGGCGCCATCTCGGTGGTGATCGGATCACGGCGGGGCGCATCGGCGGCGACCCGGTCGAACGCCATGATGTCCATCGACCCCTCGTCCGAGGTCGCACCCGGCATCGCCCGCACGACCTGCAGCATGTCGCCGAAGAACAGCACGGTGATGTTCGGGAACAGGTTGTACTGCTCCATCGTCATCAGTTCGGTCGTGTCGAACCGGCTCAGGTCGACACCCTCCGTCGCGAGGAAGTGGTCGCGGATCCGCTGGGCGAGCACGTCGCGCAGCGTTGACCCCTCGGGGACCGGCGGACACTCGCCGGCGTCCTCCCCCTCGCCGATGCCGATCCGACCGCCCATCACCTCGACGAAACCCTCCCAGATCTCCTGGTCGGTGGCTCCGCCCCGCAGCCGCGGCGAGGCCACACCGTACGGCTGGGTGAGTCGGCCGTGGCGATCCCAGATCACCTGCGGCGAGTTGACGTCGTCGACCATGCGCAACATCTCGGGATGAATCCCCTGCACGTGATACGTCTCGCTGAACCCGTCGATGATCGTCTTCCAGTTGGCCTCGATCGGGATCGATATGAGCGCCTTGCAGCGGAAGTCGTCGATCGCTGCCCACGCGGCCTCGGCGGGCACCGGGTCGAGGAAGTCGGCGAGCGGTTCGCACGCGGGGTCCGGGTTCACGAAGACCATCGGGCCCCAGGAGTCGACACTGGCGGCGAACAACGGGTAGTCGTCGTTGCGCAGTGCGCCGAATCCCTTCCGGCTCGGCACCTCGCGCAGCCGTCCTTGAAGGTCCCACGACCAGCGGTGGAACGGGCACCGGAGCTCGGTCCGTCCCGAATCGTGTTCGGAGCACAACTGCATCCCGCGATGGCGACAGACGTTCTGGAATGCCCGCAACTCGCCGTCGTCTGCCCGCACGATGAGGATCGACAGGGTGCCGACGTCGTAGACGAACACATCACCGGGATTCTTCACGTGGTCCAGCGAGCAGGCGAGCTGCCAGGTGGTCCGCCACACCTTCTCGTGTTCGACGGCGGCCCACGCAGGATCCGTGTAACGCGACGCATCGACCTTCACCGGCTCGGATACCCGGGTGACGGAGACGATCGTCTCGCCCTCCGGAGCATCGTCGGTATGCAGGTCGTGCGTCAGGCTCATGACGAGAACATCTCCGCGAGCCGCTCCTTCGCCTTCTTCCCGTCCAACGGTCGGCCGACGATCGCCTTCTTCGGTCCCACGATGACCGGCCGTTCGAGGAGCCGGTGGTACTGGTCGAGCACGGCGACGACCGCATCGGCGTTGCCGACATAGTCGTCCTCGTTCAGCTCGAGCTTCTTGAACTGGCTGTCCTTGCGGACGAGCCGCTCGACCGGATCCTCGAGCCTCTTGATGATCGCCCGCAACGTCTTCTCGTCGGGGAAGTCCTTCATGTAGCGGACCTCTTCGAAATCAACGCCCATCTCCGTGGCGACCGCCACGGCATTGCTGGACGAGTTTCAATGCTGGTTGTGGTAGATCGTGAACGTGCTCATGCGTACAGCTCCCTCAGTTCGTATTTGAGAATCTTCATCGTCGCGTTGCGGGGCAGGGGACCGTCGTGGATCTCCATCCGCTCGGGATGCTTCTGACGCATCAGCCCGGCATCGTTGCAGGCCGCTACCATCTCGTCGAACGTCAGATCCGCCTGACCCTCGGCGGTTTCGATGACGGCACACACCATCTCGCCCCGCTCGGTGTCGGGAATGCCGATGACGGCCGCGTTCCCGACCTGGGGCAGCGTGTAGAGCACGTCCTCGATCTCCTGGGCGGAGATGTTCTCGCCCTTGCGGATGATGATGTCCTTCACCCGACCGGTGAGCGACACGTGGCCGTCGGCCCGCATCACGCCGAGGTCGCCGGTGCGGAACCGACCCTGCTCGTCGAACGCCTCGGCCTCGAGGGACGCGTCGGTGTACCCCTTGAAGAGCATCGGCCCGCTCACGCGAACCTCGCCCTCCTCGCCGGGCGCGCACGGCGTGCCGTCCACCTTCACGATGTCGACCTGGCAGTCGCGGATCGGCGCGCCCTCGGTGTGGGCGAGCTGGTCGTCCGTGTCGCTCGGTGATCCCTGACAGATCATCGGACACTCGGTCATCCCGTAGCCGTGGGCGATCGGGATGCCCATCTTCTCCTTGACCTCGAAGAAGATCTCCGGCGGCATCGGCGCACCGCCCCCCGCCATCGCCCGCAGACGCGGCATCGCCGGCCCCTCCACCTTCTGATCCTCGGCGAGGAACATCTGGTAGAAGGCCGTGGAACCGCCCGCCATCGACGCACCGTTCGCGGCGAACACCTCGACGGCGCCGGCCGGGGTGAACTTCTCGATCAGCACGGCCGGGAAGCCGTTGACCAGCATCATGACGATGTAGTCGGGGCCGCCGATGTGGGCGTAGGGGAAGGCGATGGTGCCGACGTCGGTGTCATCGGCCTCCAGGGCGATCGCGAGGCCCGTGCCGGCGGCGATCAGCGTCTTGTCCGTGTGCTTCACACCCTTCGGGTCCGATGTCGTGCCCGACGTGTAGTAGAGCCAGCGCACCGCATCGCCGTCGGTCGGCGCCGGCGGAAGGGTGGACGGGTCACCGTGGGGAAGCTCGTCATAGCCGTTGAGCATCGTCGGCGGCGTCGCCATGTCGGCGCTGACCTCGGCGGCCATCGCGCCATAGTCGAAGCCGCCCCACTCCCCCGGCGTGAACACGAACTCGGCGCCCGTCTGGGCGATGCAGAAGCCGACCTCACGATGGCGGTAGATGTGGATGATCGGGTTCTGGATCGCGCCGAGCCGCGAGAGCGCGAAGCTCAGCAGAATCGTCTCCATCCGGGTCGGCAGGACCCAGGTGACCGGCGTGCCGGCGCCGATACCCAGCTCCATCAGACCCGCGGCGACACGGTCGACCTCGTCGCGGACCTGGGCGCAGGTCATCGTCCGTCCCGTGTCGTCGATGAGCAACGGCAGGTCGGGAGACAGCTCCGCCCGTCGGGCGAGGAGCTCGGGGAACGTCGTGGCGTCGAGCACTTTCTCGGTCATCACTCAGGACAATAGCTAGCCTCGCGGGATGGGCTTCTATCGAGATCAGATCCTGCCGCGCGTCATCGACAAGGCGCTCGGCAGCGGCGAGATCATGACGTACCGCAGCGAGGCCACCGAGGGTCTCACCGGCGACGTCGTGGAGATCGGCTTCGGCTCCGGGCTCAACATGCCGGTGTATCCGCCGGAGGTCACCAAGGTCTATGCCGTCGACCCCGCCGTGGTCGGTCGGAAGCTCGCGGCCGATCGCGTCGCCGCGGCGGAGGCCACGGTCGAGTACGTCGGCCTCGACGGCCAGGCCCTGCCGCTCGACGACGACTCCTGCGACAGCGGACTCTCCACCTTCACGCTGTGCACCATCCCCGACGAGTCGGCCGGCCTCGATGAACTCCGCCGCGTCGTCAAGCCCGGCGGGGCGATCCATCTGCTCGAACACGGTCTCTCGCGTGACGAGAAGGTGCAGCGGTGGCAGCACCGGATCAATCCCGTACAGCGTCGCCTCTTCGACGGTTGCCATCTCGATCGTGACCATGTCGCGATGGTCGAGGACGCCGGGCTCGAGATCACGTCCACTCGCGAGTGGTACGCAAAGGGCCCGAAACCCGTGAGCGCGTTCTACCTGATGCGGTGCCGCGTTCCCGACTAGTGCCCGTGCAGGGTGCCGGACGTCCGTTCGTGGAGCCGTTCGGCGTGACGGTTGAGCCCGACCAGCTCGGCGCTGATCCCGCGATCGGCGAACTTCGCGACGACGGCATCGAGCGCGGCGACGGCCGACGTGTCCCAGATGCGGGCACTGCTGAGATCGATCTCGACGCGGGGCACCTTGACGTCGTCGTAGTGGAACGCATGGACGAGGTCGTTGGTCGAGGCGAAGAAGAGCTCGCCGGTGACGGCGTAGAGCCGCTCGACGTTCTCCGGGTCCAGCACGCTGGTGACCTTCACGACGCCGGACACGTTGCGGGCGAAGAACACCGCCGCGAGCACCACGCCGACACCCACGCCGTACGCCAGGTTATGGGTGAACACCGTGACCGCGACCGTCGCCGCCATCACCGCCGTCTCGGTGCGGGGTGACCGACGCAGGGCACGCGGTCGGATGCTGCGCCAGTTGAAGGTGCCGACCGAGACCATGATCATCACGGCCACCAGGGCGGCCATCGGGATCTCGGCGACGAGATCGCCGAGCCCGATGATGAGGACGAGCAGGAACACGCCCGAGGCGAGTGTGGACAGTCGCGTCCGCCCGCCGGAACGGTGGTTGATCATCGACTGACCGATCATGGCGCAGCCGGCCATGCCGCCGAGGAAGCCGGTCGCCACGTTGGCGACGCCCTGGCCGCGGGACTCGACGTTCTTGTCGGACACGGTGTCGGTCATGTCGTCGAGCAGCTGGGCGGTGAGCAGAGACTCGAGGAGGCCGACCAGCGCGAGCGTGACGGCATACGGCAGAAGGATGCCGAGCGTCTCGAACGTCCACGGGATCTCCGGCAGGGAGACGATCGGGAGCGCCGAGGGCAGCTCCCCCATGTCGCCGACCGTCGGGAGGTCGACGTCCAGGGCGACGACAGCACCGGCGAGCACGACGATCGCCACGAGCGGTGACGGCACCGCGGTGGTGATCCGGGGGAGCCCGTAGATGATGACGAGCCCGAGGAAGATCACCAGCAGGTTCAGGCCGAGCTGACTGCGGTCCGGCTCATCGGAGAGGATCATGTGGGGCACCTGCGCGAGGAAGATCAGGATCGCGAGGGCGTTGACGAAACCGACCATGACCGTG
The DNA here is from genome assembly GCA_021604885.1 of Acidimicrobiales bacterium. Classification (GTDB taxonomy): domain Bacteria; phylum Actinomycetota; class Acidimicrobiia; order Acidimicrobiales; family Aldehydirespiratoraceae; genus JAJRXC01. The sequence goes on along the minus strand of BQJV01000178.1, from coordinate 16 downwards.
CGGGGAACGAAGCGCA
>BQJV01000177.1 GCA_021604885.1 Acidimicrobiales bacterium | reverse complement strand
CTCCGCCTGGATGCGAACGGTGGCTGGTCGCACCGGGAGGCGATCGACGCACTGCGCTCGTTCGCCGCCTACGACATCGCGCTCTGTGAGGAGCCGGTGCGGGGCGTCGAGGAGATCGCAGCCGTGGGCGCCGCGGTCGACATCCCGGTGGCGGTGGACGAGTCGGTCCACGGCCTGCCCGACACACGGCGGGTCTGGCCGCACGCCGGCGCCATCTCGACGGTCGTCATCAAGCCGCAGGCGATCGGCGGAGACGACTTCGCGATGATCGCGATCGCGGAAGCGCAACGAGCCGGTGTGGAAGTCGTGGTCACGACGATGATCGACAGCGCGGTCGGCGTCGCCCACGCGGCGCACGTTGCCGCCGCCGCAGATCTACCGGGGGCGCACGGTCTCGACACGTCCCGTCTCCTCGCTGCTGATGTGGCCGCGCCACTACGAATCGTCGACGGCGAGATCCGCTTCACCGACGAGCCGGGCCTGGGGATCGGCGCCGTTTCGCCGGGCTGAGGGCCCGGGTCCTAGCCTGCCGTCGTGGATCTCTACATCATCCGGCACGGTCGACCCGAGCGACAGGTCGTCGCGGAGGGCGACGCCGCCGATCCGCCCCTGTCAGAGATCGGGCGCCAGCAGGCGGTGCGTATCGCCGAGTACCTCGAACACGAAGGCATTGACCATGTCGTCGCCTCGACCATGACCCGGGCCCACCAGACGGCCATCCCCACCGCGCAGCGGCTCGGTGTCGAGATCGAGCTGCTCGACGACATCGTGGAGTCCGACAACCGGAGCACGGTGTACGTCCCCGCCGAGGAGATGTCGCCGGACGACCCGGACACCGCCCACTTCTTCGAGGGCAACATCCACGACCATGTCTTCAGCGAGGGCATCGAGGTCTTCACCGAGCGGGTCACTCGCGGGTTCCAGCACATCATCGACACGAACAAGAGCCGCAGGGTCGCGGTGTTCTGTCACGGCATGGTGACATCGATCTTCCTGCGCTCGATCCTCCAGTTCCCGGACCCGCTGTCGCTCTCGGTCGACTATTGCGGCCTGACCCGGGTGCGGGCGGCGTCCAACGGCATTCGCACGGTGCGTTCGATCAACGAGACCCACCACGTCCGAGATCTGATCGAATGGTGAGCTGATGAAAGCAGTACGAGTTCTCGACGGCGTGCCGACCCTGGTCGATGCCGAGACACCGGCCCCCGGCCGAACGGGAAACGAGGTGCGGGTCAACGTCGCCGCGGTCGGGATCTGCGGGTCGGACCTCCATCTGCTCGAGCTCGGGTTCGCCGAGGGCCGCGTGCTCGGGCACGAGATCAGCGGTCACCTCGACGATGGCACCGCGGTGGCGATCGAGCCGTTCCGCTCGTGCGGAACGTGTCCGCCGTGCGAGAACGGCGACCGCCACCGATGCGACGAGACCAAGGACATCATCGGCATCGTGAGTGACGGTGGGATGGCCGAGCACCTGCTGGTCCCCGACGATGCCCTGGTCCCGCTCGCCGCTGGAGTCGACATCGGCGACGCGTCGCTGGTGGAGAACCTCGCCGTCGCGGTGCATGCGCTGAACCGGGCCCGGCTCCAGTCTCGCGATCGCGTCGCCGTCGTGGGTGCGGGGCCGATCGGGCTCGCGACCGCCGCCGCGCTGCGGCGGGGCGGGTTCGCGGTCTCGATCGCAGCCCGCCACGACCACCAGCGCGCCGCGGCAGAGCGGGTGGGCGCTCGGGTGATCGACGACGGCGACGGCCGCGAGGGCGACTTCGACGTCGTCTTCGACGCGGTCGGCAACACGGCCTCGCTGGCCGAGTCGGTGCGTCGCGTCGGATTCCAGGGCCGGATCGTGATGGTCGGGTCGTTCTGGGACGAGGTCGGTGTCGACGTCGGCATCCTCATGCAGGAGGCCGAGCTCATCCCGGCGATGATGTACGGCCGCACCCCGAACGGACGCGAGATCGACGGCGCGGCCCGTCTGCTGGCCGAGCTTCCCGAGCTGGGCTCGACGCTCATCACCCATCGGTTCCCGCTCGACGCCGCGCCCGAGGCGTTCCGGGTCGCCTCCGATCGGGCGGCCGGTGCGATCAAGGTCGTCCTCGAACCGGGTCGCTGACCCGGTGGACGAGCACTACGCCGACCCGCCCCGCTCGACCGGGCCGCTCACCGCGCCCGGCGACGACGCCGCGGTCGACATCGAGGACCGGTGGGGATCGATCGAGGACGCCGACCTCCACGGATCCATCGACATCTCCGCCTGCGACCGGCTCGAGATCCGCGGGTCGATGCTCACCGGCGTCACGTTCACCGGTGGTGCGCATGTCGAGATCGAAGCGGTCGACTGCACGTTCACGGACTGCGACCTGAGCGGGCTCCGGTTCACGAAGCTCCTGACGTCCTCCTTCGTCGGGTGCAAGTTGTCGGGGGTCGATCTCACGTCCGCGCTGCTGCGGGACCTGCGGCTCGAACGGACCGTGCTGCGTCTCACCTCCATCCGCATGGCCGAGATGGAGCGGGTGGCGTTCGTCGACAGCACCCTCGAGGAGATCGACTGCTACGAGACCCGCTTCGCCCATGTCGACTTCGCAGGCTCGGCGCTTCGCGACGTGGAACTCGACAAGGCCACCTTCTTCCGCGTCGACCTCCGTGGGGCCGTCGAGCTCGACGTGCGGAAGTGTCGCCGGTTCGACGGCTGTCTCATCACCGATGATCAGGTCCTTGCCCTGGCCTACGTGCTCGCGGGAGCGACGGGAATCTCGATCGACCGTTCCGCGTTGGAGGGAGACGATGACTGACGCAACCGACCGCACCGACGAGTGGGACCGCCTCCGCGCCGCCCACCTCGCGCCCGCCGCAGACCGTCCGCCCTCGTCGGCACGGGGAGTCCACCATGTCGCCCTGCTGTCCCACGACGTCGAACGGACGATCGCGTTCTACCAGGACGTGCTCGGCTTCCCGCTGACGGAGCTGTTCGAGAACCGCGACTACGAGGGGTCGACCCACTTCTTCTTCGACATCGGGAACGGCAACGCGCTCGCGTTCTTCGACTTCCCCGGGCTCGGGCTCGAGGACTACGCCGAGGTGCTCGGCGGACTCCACCATCTCGCCATCTCGATGCCGCCTGACGAATGGGCCGACAAGAAGGCCCGCCTCGAGGCCGCCGGCGTCGAACTCCACCAGGTCGAGACCTCCCTCTACTTCCGCGACCCCGACGGCGCCCGCATCGAACTCATCAGCGACCCCCTCGGCCACATGTACGGCACCCCCATCGGCTGACCGCTTCAACTGGGGTCTGACCCCCGCTTCACCTCGGGGTCGGTTCGAAGCGCCACGCGGCACCGTCGACCAGGATCCGGCCGACGGGATCGACGGGGAAGTGGGTACCGGCGATCACGGCGCCGGACCGGGCATGTTCGGCGAAGAAGTCCTTTCGGGTGCGCCGGGCCAGGTCGGCGTCGCTGTCGCCGATTTCCGGGACGTCCGGCGCGGCGAACTGGAACGGATGGTGGAGCAGGTCGCCGGTGATGACGAGCGTCTCGGCGCTGGTCACGATCTCGAGCGACACGTGGCCGGGCGTGTGGCCGGGCGTCGACACGAACCGGAGTCCGTCGCCGAGATCGTGATCGGCGGCCACCTCGTCGCCCAGGCCGGCGGTCAGGATCGGCTCGATCGACTCGGCGAACGGCCCGGGATCCCGGGCCCGCCGCTCCTCGGACGACGCCCACTCGAGCTCGTCGCCGACATAGAGGTGGCGGGCGTTGGGGAACGTGGGCCGCCACTCGCCTTCGACGCAGTGCGTGTCCCACCCGATGTGGTCCTCGTGGAGATGGGTGTGGACGACGAGATCAACGTCGGCGGGTTCGACACCGCAGGCCCGCAGTTCGTCGAGCCAGGGCAGGTCGAGCCCGTTCCAGAACGGCATCTTCAGGTGTTTGCCGTTGCCGACGCAGGGGTCGACGAGGATCGTCCGGCCCGCATGGCGTAGGACGAAGGCCTGCACCCGAAACGTGATCGCGCTCCCGTCGTCGTCGGCCATGCCGGCCGGCAGCCAGGGGAGCGATGCCTGCACATCCGCCGCCGACGCCTCCGGATAGAAGGCCTCGACCGGCACGTGCCGGGTTTCCGCTTCCACGATCGAAGTGATCGTCGTGTCGCCGATGCGCCAGGTCGCGGGGGAGGTCATGGGGCACGGTAGCAATCCTCGGCGCAGCGGTGAGCGCCCAATACCCTGACCGGATGCCCGTCACCCTCGTCGTCATGGCCGCCGGTCTCGGGTCACGTTTCGGAGGCACGAAACAGCTCGAGAAGGTGGGGCCCAACGGCGAGGCGTTCCTCGACTTCTCGATCCTCGACGCCACCGCGGCGGGCGCCGAGAAGGTCGTCCTCATCGTCCGCAGCGAGATCGAGGACGCCGTGCGCGCCCATGTCGAACCTCGCCATCCGGACATCGACATCGCCTATGTCCTCCAGGACGGTCACGGGCCCACCCGCGACAAGCCGTGGGGCACCGGGCATGCCGTTCTCACGGCGGCGCCGGAGGTGGAGGGATCGTTCATCGTCGTCAACGCGGACGACTACTACGGGCGCAGCACCTACGCGGCCGCCGTACCCCTCGCGGCCGAGATGCCGCCGGATCGGGCGCTGCTCGCCGGGTTCAAGCTGCTGCACACCCTGCCGGCGCAGGGCGAGGTGAGCCGCGGCGTGTGCGAGGTCGACGGCGATCAGCTCACGAGCCTGGTGGAGACCCATGGGATCGGGCGTCGGGCCGACGGCACGGTCACGTCCACCGACCCGGTCGCCACACTGACGGACGACACGATCATGTCGATGAACTTCTGGGCGTTTCCCCACCGGATCTTCGACGAGCTCGAAGCCGGTTTCGCCGCCTTCCTGCGCGAGCACGGCGACGAGGAGAAGACGGAGTACCTGCTCCCGAGCGTCGTGCACGAGCTGATGGCGAACGGCGAGATGACCGTCGGCGTGGTGCCGACCGACGAGCCCTGGGTCGGGGTCACGAACCCGGCCGATCTCGAGGTGGCCCGCGCCACGATTGCCCAGCTCAGAGCCTGATTCGCGGCTCCTCGGGAACCCGGTCGGCAGGGCGGTCGTCCGAAGGGGCATGACTCGATCAGCGCTCCCCCGGACCCATCTGCTCGCCCTGGTTCTCGTGCTGGCGATGTTCGCATCGGCTTGCGGCGACGACGCCGACTCGGCCGATCAGGTGATCGGCGCCCCCGATCCGACCGGCGACGGGGGCGATGGATCCGAGGACGGCGGGGCCGGCTGGATCGACGGCGCCCCCGACTCCGGCGACTCGGATGACTCGGGTGACGGCGACGCTTCCACCACCGGCGGTCGAAGCGAAGAGCTCGACGCGTTCGTCGGGGACGAGGCCGCGCCGAGCTCTCTCGAGCCACCGATCGATCCGCCCCCACCGACGAACGAGCCGTTGCGGGCCGGGTCGATCAACGATGCGGACGACGTGAAGGGCTATCTCGACTATCGCGATTCGATCATGTCCGCCGGCGTGCAGGTGCGCCCGCTCGACGTCACCGACTCGACCGTCTTCACCGTCATCGGCGCCAACGGCCTGCCCGTGCTCGGCGCCGAGGTCCTCATCCGGGATGCCGTCTCCAGCCAGGCCGACGCCCTGGTGACCCTGCGCACCCGGGCTGACGGAACCGTGCGCTTCCTGCCCGGCACGCTCGACTCGTCGCCCGCGGTGATCTCGGTGGAGGTGCTCGTCGACGGCCAGGTCACCCCGGTCGACGACTTCACGATCGGCACACCCGCGGTCACGGTCGAGGTCGAGGCCGACGGCGGCTTCGATGGGTCCGTCCCGCTCGACATCGTGTTCGTGATCGACGCGACCGGTTCGATGGGCGACGAGATCGACCGGCTCCGCGACAACATGACGAGCGTCGCGGAGCAGATCGATGCGCTCCCGAGCAGTCCGGATGTCCGCTTCGGCATGACGGTGTACCGCGACGAGGGCGACGCCTACGTGACCCGCACGTTCGACCTGACCGACTCGCTCGCCGATTTCCTCGACGCGCTCGACGATGTCGTGGCGAACGGCGGCGGCGACTATCCGGAGGCGATGGACGAGGCGCTGGCGGACGCCATGGAGCTGCCCGACTGGCGCCGCCAGGAAGCCGTGCAGCTGATGTTCATGCTCGCCGACGCCCCGCCGCAGGTGCGGCGCGACGTGCAGCAGCCCTACACGCGGACGGCCACGCAGGCGGCCGAGCTCGGCATGAAGATCTTCCCGATCGCGGCGAGCGGCACCGACGATCAGGCCGAGTACGCGATGCGGGAGCTCGCCTTCGTCACCGGCGGACGGTTCGTCTTCCTGGCGTATGGCGGCGGCGACTCGGCGACGGGGAGCGGCACCGATATCACCACGCAGGACTTCGACGAGCTGCCCCTCGACCAGCTGGTCGTGCGGCTGGTGCAGGACGAACTCGCGACCCTCACCGGCACCGACCCCGGCGACGGCGAGACCACGCCGACCATCCCGCCGCCGAGCACGACCGTTCCCGCCCCGGACCAGTGAGACGGGCGGTCCGCTGGTCTAGTCGTCGTCGATGATGATGAGGATGCCGAGGCCGAAGAAGCTGGTGGTGTCGATGGTGGCGTTGGCCGAGGGTGTGTTGCAGGCGAGTAGGCCCCATTCGCCGTAGAGCAGGGGTGGTTCGTCGACCGCGTCGGCGATGATTTCGATGGGCAGGTGGGCCTGTGTGTCGCCGGGGTTGAAGGTCACCGTGGCGCTGGTGGCGATGAAGTCTTCGCCGGGGTGTGCGACGAGGGGGTTGGCTACGTTGTCGCCGGTGAAGCAGGTGGCGGTGACGGGTTCGGTTGCGGTGATCGGGTCGCCGT
>BQJV01000176.1 GCA_021604885.1 Acidimicrobiales bacterium | reverse complement strand
GATCTCCAGGACGGCGATCCCCTGCACGTCGTGGGAACCGGTCCACCCGGCGATGCCGCGGGGATGATCACGTGCCTCGCGACGCATGTCGACGGGTTCACCGACTGCGAGGTCGGTCCGATCGCACTCTTCGGGCCGCCGGATTTCTCGGAGCCGGCTCAGCGATTCATCTACACCGTCGACTCCGGACTCGTCGACTGCGCCGTCGTCGGCTGCGTCATCGGCGTTGATGTGGTCAACATCGTGTTCGGGCCGCCCGTGCCCGACTTCTCGCCGCTCTGGCAAGCGGTGCAACCGGCCTCGTTCGTTCCGACGCGAGCCATCGACGTGATGGCGCGGGGAACGACGACGCTGGTCGCCGCGAGCTTCCTGGCTTCTCCGGAGCCCGCGGCGGCATTCGCCATGCGCTGCGCGGGGGTCGACGGAGAGATCGTGTGCGGCGATGTCGGAACGGTCGACCTCGCCTTCGACGGGTCGTTCAACGGCGGGGTCTCACGGGAGCCGGACTGGTCGGTGAACGACGTGGCCGTCGACTGCCGACACGATCCCTGCCATGTCGCGGTCGTCGTTCTCGGGCCGGGTCCTTCCGTCGTCGACATCATCGGCGCGCCGGAGTCCTGAGATGGCGCAGGACCGGTACACCATCATCTCGGCCGACTGTCATGCCGGTGCGGACATCCCGTCCTACAAGTCGTACCTCGAGTCCTCGTACCACGAGGAGTTCGAGTCATGGGCGGCGTCGTACGTCAACCCGTTCACCGATCTGAGCGACCCGACGCGGGTGCGCAACTGGGACACGACGTACCGGCTGCGGGAGCTCGAGGCGGATCACCAGGTTGCCGAGGTGATCTTCCCGAACACCGTGCCGCCCTTCTTTCCCACCGGACAGTTGGTCGTGCGACCGCCGGCGAGCGGGCGCGACCACGAGCTGCGCCAGGCCGGTCTCCACGCCCACAACCGCTGGCTCTCGGAGTGGTGCGCCGAGCTCCCGAACCGCCGGGCCGGGCTCGCCCAGATCTTCCCGAACGACATCGAGACGGCCGTCGCGGACATCCATTGGGCGAAGGCGAACGGCCTGCGGGGGATCCTCTTCTCCGCCATCCCGCCCGATGCGGGCGTGCCCCCACTGTGGGATCCGATCTACGACCCGGTCTGGGCCGCAGCTGCGGAGACGGGCCTGCCGATCAATCAACACGGCGGCGCGGGCATCCCCGACATCGAGGGGGCGCCGGGCCGCAACTTCCTGATGCTGATGGAGGTGCCGTTCTTCGCGAACCGCAGCCTCTGGCACCTCATCATCGGCGGCGTCTTCGAGCGCTTCCCCGACCTCCGTTTCGTCATGACCGAGCAGGCAGTGGGCTGGGTGCCGGATGTTCTTGCCCGCATGGACACCTACTGGGGTCTCATGTCGAGTGCGGGCCGAGTGGGCGAGATGCCCGCCGACGTCGACCTGATCCCAGAGGCACCGTCCACCTACTTCCAGCGCAACTGCTGGATGGGAGCGAGCATGCCCTCGCCGGACGAAGCCGACGCGATCACGCGGCTCGGGATCGACAAGGTCATGTGGGGCAGCGACTACCCCCATCGCGAAGGCACCTACCCGTACACGCTCGAGTCTCTCCAGCACTCGTTCCACGAGTGGTCCGAGGACGATCTGCGCACCCTGCTCGCCGGCAACGCGGCAGACGTCTACGGCTTCGACCTCGCCCCGCTCGAGCAGATCCCGGTCGGACCGATGGTGGCCGATGTCGCGACGCCACTCGCCGAGACGCCGACCGACACCCACAGCATGGCCTTCACGCCGCGCCGCCTCGCCCACTGATGGAGGCATTCGCCGCGGCGGGAGCGGGCTTCCTGCTGGCGGTGCTGTGGTTCGATCTGATGCACGACGAAATGGCACGGGGCCACGACGGCGACGCCCTCCCCGACCCGGTCATCGACGGGGTGACCCGCTACTACGCCCAGGTCACCCGGGGGGCATCGCCGATGAACCGACTCGTCGGCCTCGCCATGGTCGGCCTTCTGGCCGCGCTCGTCACCCAGATCGTGGCGGGACACGACCCGCGGTGGGCATCGATCGTGTCGTTGCCGCTCGCGCTCACGGGGATCGTCACTGCCATCGCCCGCACCGTGCCGACGGCGGTGCGGCTCGGCCAGGGCGAGTTCGCCGAACCGGTCGCTGCCTCACGGGCGATCCGAACGATCCGCACCGACCACCATGTCGCCATCGTCGCGATCGCGGCGGTGCTGGTGATCCAACTGGTCAGCGCCGCGAGCTAGTCGAGCGACGGCAGGTCGCCGAACGACAGGTCGAGGCCATCGCCGTCGTAGGGGTCGTCGCTCGTCTGTTCGATCTCGACCGCGGTCTTGTCCGGCTCGAGGATCTCGCCGACGGCGACCATTGCCGCGCCCAGCGCCACCGTGGCCGCGCCACCGCCCTTGATGCGCCGGTAGTACGCCGGGAGCGGGCTGTCGGGCGACGGAATCGTGGACTCCACGTGTCCAGTCTGCCCTGCGCCCGCCCCCGGGAGGCGTCGCTACGTGACCACGATCGCCGTCACCATGCCGAACATGCCCTCGTCCCGTTCGACGTGGGTGAGGATGTGGCAGTGCCAGACCCACGTGCCTTCGAGGTTGGGATTGATCAGCACGGTGTACCGCTCCCCCGGCGCGACGTTGACGGTGTCCGCGACATACGGATTGTCGAGTGGGAAGCCGTCCTTCGCCACGACGATCTGCGGGAACTGGTGCAGGTGCATCGGATGGATCTGGAGACCCTCGTTGTAATACGTGACGGCAGCCCACTCACCGGACTCGATGACGTACGGCTCCGTCGCGGGGAAGGACTTGCCGTTCAACGAGTAACCGATGACACCGGCGTCGTTCAGCACCATGGGGATCTCGTGGTCGATCACGAGGTCCTCGGGAATCTCGATGCCGCTGACCGTCTCGCCGCGCGGGATCGGGATGTCACCGATCGTGAAGACGCCGAACAGGCCGTTGGGGATGGCCATCTGACCGTGGTGGTGGGCGTGGTACATGCCGATCGCGGCCCGTTCGGCGACGAACTCGTAGGTGTAGTTCGTCCCGGTCTCGATCAGATCCTGGGTGATGGGGGCCACGCCGTCCTGATCGTTGGGCGTCGCGATGCCGTGCCAGTGGATGTCGGTGCCGAGCGGGAGGTCGTTCTGGACGTTCACGCGCACCTTGTCCCCCACGTCGACCCGGATCTCGGGGCCGGGCACGATCCCGTTGTACGACCAGGCATCCACGATTCGACCCGGCTCGACCTCCCACGGCGTGATGGCGACGGTGAGATCGAACTCCTTGGTGCCGTCCGGGAGGATGGTCGGTTCGAGGCGGACGTTGCCGAGCCCCTCGGTCTCGGCCGGGAACGCCCGGATCGAGTCGAGCATGGCGGCATCGAGGTGCGCCCAGTCGGGCTCGTCGCTGCGCTCGGTCGAGATGAGCGTCGGCGACGCGTCGGCTTCGGGAACGACGGTGAAGGTCGTGGTCATGCCGGACTCGCGATGGCCGGGAATGTCGCAGAACAGCTCGTAGGAGCCCGGCGACAGCTCGCCGAGGTCGAGCAACGTCGCGTCGCCCGACTGCAGGTCGGCCGTCTGCGGCCCGTTGGCGAGCCGCACGTTGTGCGGCGCGGCGCCGGTGTTGAGCACGTCGAGGATGACATGGCCGGCCGGAACCGTGAGGTCGCCGCGAATGGCGAACTCGGACAGATCGACGAGCGGCACGACGGCGTCCGTGGGGACGTCGTCGAGCTGGACCTCGCCGAGCAACTCGTCATCAGGTGAGCATCCGACCAGGACGAGCACCAGTACGAGCGCAAGAAGCGCACCTCTTCGTGCGATTGACACGTGACCTTCTCCGATCGTGGGCGCGCCTGTCGCGCCCCGTCCGCTGCACCATGCGTTCCGGCGGGCGACACGAGAAGGGACCTAGGTCCCGACTCGGCTCGTGCGTCTGTCGCATCGGCGCCGCCGACGATGTCGGTGAACGAGTCGCCGGAGCGCGAGGTGGCCGATACCGTTGCTCCCCGTGGCACGCAGGCTGGACATCGAACTCACCTCTTCTCGCGACGACGGCACGTGGACGTGGCGCGCCGCGGGAGCCAAGAAGCCCAAGGGGGTGCTCGACGGCTCACTGATCCCTGATGGCGTCGGCATCGGCGACGTGGTGAAGGTGGAGGCCGAGGCCTACATGGAAGGCCTCGAGATCACGACGGTCTTCGCGCCGAAGGCCGCTCGCAAGCAGGCCGAGACGCTCGAACTCCTCGGCTCCGGTCGCGACGAACCGCTGGTCACGCAGGTCCTCGCGCCCAAGGGCAAGGGACGCGGCCGCGGACGCGACGGCGACCGAGGACGAGGCCGTGGACGTGACGGCGAGCGAGGCCGTGGCCGCGACGGCGAGCGAGGGCGTGGCCGAGACGGCCGTGACGGCGATCGCAAGGGCCGTGGTGGCCGTGACAACCGTGGGGAACGCAGCGACCGGCGTGAGCGCCCGAAGGCACCGGCGCGGCCGAAGGCTCCGCGTTTGCGACCGGGTCGCGTCCATCGCCAGGCCGCGCTCAAGGCGTTGCCGGATCTTCAGCACAAGCTGGCCGACGAGGTGTTGCGCGGTGGCGTGCCGGGCGTGCGTCAGGCCGTCGATCGCATGAACGAGAAGGCTGCCGCCGAAGGCATGCCGAAGATCAAGACCGAGCCGCTCGTCGCGCTCGCCGAGAAGCTCGCGCCATCGCTCAAGGCCGCCGAATGGCGTGACCGGGCCGAGGCCGCGCTCGCGGGGATCACGGAGATCGACGTGAAGGACATCCGCAGCGTCGTCGTCGCCGCGGACTCCGGAGCGCGCGACGACGAGTCCCGCGCTCTCGCAGACCAGCTACGTGACGGCCTGACCGCCCGAGTGGATGCCGAGCACCGCAAGTGGCTCGACGAACTGGCGGAGAACATCGCCCAGGGCCGCACGGTTCGGGCGCTGCGCGACAGTTCGCGACCACCGAAGGCCGGCGCTCCCCTTCCCCCCGACATGGCCGAGCGTCTTGCAGCGGCCGCGTCGGCATCGCTCACGAGCGAGGTCACGCAGGATCGCTGGGCGACCGTGCTCGACGCCGTGGCGTTTTCGCCGGTGAAGGGCCAGGTTGTCCCCGAGGGCCAGCCGGCGAACCCGAACGATCAGCTGCTCGCCGCAGTGCGCAAGCACGCATCCAAGGTGCCGGCCATCGCGTCGTCCTTCGGCGTGGAGGCGCCCGCGGCGCGCAAGCGCGGCGGACGACGTACTCCCCCGCCCCCGCCCAAGGCTCAGGTGCCACCGCCACCAGCCGCAGAAGCGGCACCGACGCCCTCGCCGACCGAGACGCCGCCGGAGGCCCCGACCGAGCCGGTGGTCCCGACGGATTCGGTCGCCGCGGAGGATGCCGCAACCGAGGTCGCTGAGTGATCACCTTCGAGGTCGAGGGCCATGTCGCCATCATCTCTCTCGACCGCGTCGAAGCTCGCAATGCGATCAACGGTGCAATGGCGGAGGCCATCGAGGGAGCCATCGACCGGCTCGAGGAGGACGACGAGCTCTGGGTCGGCGTCCTGAGCCACAACGGCCCGGTGTTCTGCGCCGGTGCGGACCTGAAGGAGATCGCTGCGGGGCGTGGCGGCTCGTTGGGCACCAAGCGCGGCGGTTTCGCCGGCATCGTGCTGCGCGAGCGGACCAAACCGCTGATCGCAGCCGTCGACGGCCATGCCGTCGCCGGTGGCACCGAGATCGCCCTGGCGTGTGATCTCCGGGTCGCGTCGAGCGCTTCTCGCTTCGGGATCCCCGAGGTCAAGCGCTCCCTCGTCGCCGCCGCCGGCGGCCTCGTGCGTCTCCCCCGCGTCCTTCCGCCGGCCATCGCGATGGAACTCGCGGTCACCGGCGACGAGCTGGATGCCGAGCGTGCGTACCACTTCGGTCTGATCAACACGCTGTGCGAGCCGGGTGAAGCCGTGGCTGCCGCGAAGGCACTGGCAGAGCGGATCGCGGCGAACGCGCCGCTTGCCGTGCGGGCCAGCCGTCAGCTGATCCTCGACGCACCCGGACAGACGGACCGCGAGGGCATGAGGGCGGCCGGCGCGGCGATGGCCGTGCTCGGTGCCACGGAGGACTTCGCCGAGGGGCCTCGGGCGTTCATCGAGAAGCGGGACCCGGTCTGGAAGGGCCGCTAGGAGATCGAGCGGTGGACGCGCAGCGCCCGCGCGACCAGTCCGAACGACTCGAAGAAATTCTTGGTCTCGCGGTCGCCCGGCAGCGCGATCGAGTCGATGCCGATGCAGCCGGCCGCCGCAGCCCACTCGGTGACAGCGAGCATCATGGCTTCGCCGACACCCACTCCCCTGCCGTCCGGCAGCACGTAGAGGTCGGTCAGGTCCGCCACCGTCGTGCCGTCGTGCAGATGCTCGACGGAAGCGATCGCGTAGCCGACGATGGCCCCGTCGATGCGGCCGCCGATCACGACGTGACGAGCCGGGTCGTCGAGCATTGCCGCGACGGCGGATTCGTGTGGACCCGGCCGGGCCTCACGGCGCCGCCACATCTCCCCGCCGCGATGCGGCGTGAGCTCCTCGGTGGCTGTGTCCGCGAGCGCAGCGACAACTGCGACGTCGTCGGGACCGGCGGGCGCCGCGTCGACCTCCATCGTCAGCCCTGGAGCTGACGGATGCGGTTGATCACGGTGGCCCGACCGCGGTGGGACTCCTCGTACGCGAGGACGTCAGCGAGTTCTTCGGCGTCGAGCGGTGACAGGTGGGGCAGCAGGTCCGGCGCCGACAGGTCGTCGTAGTCGTCGATGGGCAGCCGGGGTTCCCCGTCGATCGGCTCGCCGGGAGGCG
>BQJV01000175.1 GCA_021604885.1 Acidimicrobiales bacterium | reverse complement strand
GTGATCCTCGCGCTCCTGGGCTTTCCGGAAGGACTGGAGACCGAGATGCGGGCGTCGGTGGACAACTCGATGGCGATCGACGAGAGCGCGTCGACCGGCAGCCGCGCCGTGATCGAGGGCGAGAACATCGGCAGCGTGGTCTACGAACTCATCCCGGATCTCTGTCGGCAGCGACGGGCGAACCCCGAGGACGACCTCATCACCGTGTTGGCGACGCACGAACGCGAACTGCTGGACGGCACCACGCGGCCGCTGACCGACGACGAGATCATGGGCTACGTCGCGCTGATCGGCGGGGCCGGCAGTGAGACGGTCGCCCGCATGCTCGGATGGGCGGTCGTGCTGCTCGCCGATCATCCGGACCAGCTCGCCATGCTCCGCGAGGACGAGTCCCGCATCCCCAACGCGGTCGAGGAGGTCCTCCGCTACGAGGCTCCGTCGCCGGTGCAGGGTCGGCGGACCATGCGCGACGTGGAGTTCCACGGCGAGACGGTGCCGGCGGGATCGAACCTCCTGCTCGTCAACGGCAGTGGCAATCGCGACGAGCGGCACTTCGTCGACGCCGACCGGTTCGACATCACCAGGGAGATCGACCGCCATCTGTCGTTCGGGTACGGCGCCCACTTCTGCATCGGCGGTGCGCTCGCCCGGTTGGAGGGACGGGTCGGTCTCGAGCAGATGGTGCGGCGGTTCGGCGCGTGGGACGTGGACCATGACGCGCTCGAATGGGTCCACACCTCCACGGTGCGGGGCTACAAGTCGGTCACCCTGAATCTCTGATCTCGCGGATCGTGTCGGCCTTCCAGGCCCGGACGAGTTCGCCGAGGCGAGCGACCTCCTCGGGATGGTCGGCGGCGACGTCGTGCTCCTCGAGCGGGTCGTCACCGAGATGGTGCAGGGCGATCGTGGCGTCGGAGCCGTAGGCGGCGACGTACTTCCAGCCGCCGTCGCGAACCATCACGTAGCCGCGCTCGGGGTCGGCGGCTTCGGCGAACGCGGGATGGTGCGCACCGGCGGTCCCCGCATCGAGCATCGGCACGATCGAGCCGCCGGGCAGGCCGGGTTCGGCGTCGGCACCGATCCAGTCCAGCACGGTCGGCCAGATGTCGACGCCGGCGGCGACGGGGGTCGCGATCCGCCGACCCGCGGGTGATCCGGGGCTGCGGACGAGGAACGGCACCCGCACCGACTCCTCGTGCCACACGTACTTGTTCATCAGGCCGTGGCTGCCGCCCATCTCGCCGTGGTCGCTGGTGAAGATGACGAGCGTGTCCTCGTCGCGGCCGAGGGTGCGCAGCTCGTCGAGGAGTCGGCCGACCTCGTGGTCGAGATGGCTGACCATCGCGGCGTAGAAGCGCCAGAAGTCCTCGATCGAGCGCCCGTAGCGCAGATAATTCGGGTCCTCGGTGACGGGCTGGGGGCTTGCCGGGCTGTAGGTCGGGGTGAACACCTGTTCCGGCTGGGTCACGTTGGGCCGCAGCGAGATGTCGACCCCGGCGTACATCGCCTCGTACTCGGCCAGCGGTTCGAGCGGATAGTGGGGGTTGAGGAAACTCACGAAGAGGGCGAAGTCGCGGTCGGCCGGGATCTCCCGCAGCCGTTCGATCGCGATGTCCGCGGTGGCGACGGTGCGATGGCCGCCCACGAACTCGCGGCAGCCACCGTCCTCGTCCCAGAAGCGGATCCCCTCGCGGTAGCTGTTGTGGCTCTGGTAGCCGACGAAGCGCTCGAACCCGCAGCGCTGCTCCGGGAGCACCGCCGAGTCGAAGAACTCGTAGAGGTGCCACTTGCCCACATAGCTCGTCCACAGTCCTGCGTCGCCGAGCGCGTCGGCCAGGCAGCGGATGTCGGGCGCGGGCCCCATGCCGAAGTTGGTCACACCGGAGTCCGAGGCATACCGGCCGGTGTTGAGCACGCCCCGGTACTGGGTGCACACCGGGAACTCGACATAGGCGTCGGAAAAGACCGTGCCCGACGCGGCGAGTGTGTCGAGATGCGGTGTCGCGATGTCGGGATGCCCCGTGCACCCGAGCGCCCACGCCTGGAGCTGGTCGGCCAGGATGAACAGGACGTTGCGCCGCTCGGGAGGGTCGGCGGCGGTGTCGGTCATGTGATCGTGAAAGTTGCCGACGTCTCGGCGCTCGGGGCGTAGCCGATGCGGTGGGCGAGCGATCGCACGGTGACCGTGTCCCCCGGCTCCAGTCGGATCGGCTCGTGGTAGACGAGCCAGCGGGGATCGTCGCCGGACTCGGTGGTCCAGCCGATCGACGCCCCCTGCGTGTCGCAGTGGAGCTGGAGGAGCACCGGGCCGGCGAACTCGCCGCCGTCCGGTGAGTCGTTGCGACCGCTCTCGGTCTCGTTGTGGACCACGAACTGCGGCGCGGTTGTGACCGGCTGCTCCCGGCCGGGCCACATCATGTCGATCATCATGTTCTCGGTGACGAAGCCGAGATCGCCGACCTCCGTCTGCCACGAATCGAGCGCAGCGCGATGACGCTCGAGAACGTCGCGATGGGCGGGATCGTCGGCGAGATTGTCGATCTCGTAAGGGTCGGCTTCGGTGTCGTAGAGCTCCTCGGGCGGGCGGGTCGACCGCATGAACCGGGCCTGGGTGTCGTCGAGCTCGTCGGCCACGTGGAGCCTCCACAGCTCCTCCATGATCGGATGGTGATTGCGATAGCTGACCCAGCCGACGTAGGGGTCGTTCGGGAAGCTGTGGCGGATGTACTTCCAGCGCCGGTCACGGCTGGCCCGCACCATGTCGTAGTGCTGGTCGAACCGGTCCCGGGTGGCGAACACGTACTCGTGACCGCCGCCCCCGTCGGCCGCGGCGCCGAGGAATGGCTTGCCGTGGAGGTGGGGTGGCACCGTCACGCCGGCCATCGAGAGGAACGTCGGTCCCAGGTCCATCACGCTGAGCAGCTCGTCGTGACGGGTGCCCGGTTCGATCTCGCCCGGCCAGCGGACGATCATCGGACTGTGGATACCGCTGTCGTAGGGCCACCGCTTGCCGCGGGGGAGCGGGCCGTGGTCGGTCCAGATGAACACCGCGGTGGTGTCGGTCAAGCCGTCCTCGTCGAGCTGGTCGAGGAGCTCGCCGACGATCCGGTCGTTGTGTTCGATCGACGCATACACCCGGGCCAGTGACTCGCGGACCTTGCGCGTGTCGGGGAAGTAGGGCGGCACGATGACGGTGTCGAGGTCGATGTCGTTGTCGTCGAATTGGGTGCCCTCCCAGCTCTGACTCTCGTGGGTGGCCCCGAGGTTGAACTGGGCGAGGAACGGCTGGTCCGGGTCGGGGCGGTTGCGCCAGTGGGCGGTGCCGTCCTCCATCCAGGGATTGCTGGTCTCGTCCCACACCGTGACCGGAGCGGTGAACTGGTAGTCGTGCTTGCCGTCGTTGGTGCACCAGTAGCCCGCGGCCCGCAGGTACTCCGGATAGCAGCGCACATAGTGGGGGATGACCGCCTCGTAGCCGTTCATACCCATGTCGCGATAGGTGATCGTGCGCATGTGGTGGGTACCGAGGCTGACCGGGTGCATGCCGGTCATCACCGCGCTGCGGGTGGGCGAGCACACCGGCGCCGGGGTGAAGGCGTTGGGCCACAGCCCTCCCTCGGCCGCGAGCCGATCGACGTTGGGCGTGCGCACCGGGTGGCCGTAGCAGCCGAACCAGGGCGTGCAGTCCTCGAACGAGATGCTCAGGATGTTCGGTCGACTCATGACAGCGAGGTCACCCCCATCGCGAACTCTCCCGCGGCAGCGTAGAAGAGATGGGCCGACCCGTCGTCGTCCCGGAACACGAACGGGTCGCGCAACGCGTGCTGCGGCTCCGGCGTGGGCCCGGGGAACGAGTTCGTGACCTCCAGGTCTGCGCCCTCCCACGGCTCGACCGGCCGAAGCACCTCCTCCACCGGGCCCGGCGTCCAGGTGGTCCAGTCGTCGGTCAGGTCGATCGAGCGTCGCTTGATCCGCTCCGGAGGGTCGACGAAGGACGTGAAGTAGACGTCGAGCCGATCGCCCAGCAAGTCGAGGCCCACATGGCGCACGATGTCGTCGGTGAGCACCCGTCGGTGCTCCCAGCCGGTGAGCCCGTCGGGCGAGCGCCAGAGCCAGTCCTGCATCGAGATGCCGTACCAGGCATCGAGCCGCCGGATCATGCGCAGGTAGGGCGATGCGACGACGGTGTCGTCACGGGGGGTGAACCGCACGCCGTCGGTCGACTCGGCGATCAGCGTCCCCTGGAGGTAGCCGTGGGCGTGCTCCCAGTAGGGCTGTCCGGTGTTCGCGTCGTCGTCGAACGGACAGTGGAAGTACATCCGGAGCCGCCCGTCGACCTCGTGTACGTCGGGTGACGCGACATGTGGGATCGGCCCGGCCGCCGGGGTGTCGTTCATGTGGAGCACGCCACCGTCGTGCAACGTCCACGGCCCGGCGACGTGATCGGCATGGGCGAGGCGGATGTGGCTGCCGAAGTGGTGGGCGAAGTAGAGGAGGTAGCGACCGGGCAGGTCCACCCAGTCGGGGCGGCGGATCACCGACGGGCCGTTGACGTTGACCATCCCGTGGCACTGCGGCATGCCCGGCGTGTCACTGTCGAGGATGCGGTGCCGCTCCCCGGTCACAAGTTGAGGTCGATCATCCGCTCGAAGAGACACTCGTAGCGCAGATAGCTGGACTGGCGTTCGGACCCCTCGACCGGGTCGCTGAGCGCGGACATCTGGATGAGACGCCAGCCGTCCTCGATCGCCTTCACGCCGTTGCGATACGGCGGCGTGCCGTCGTCGGCGGGCAGGCCGGGACCGGCGCCCTTCGTGCCGTCGTGGAACGCCCACGCGATGACCGGGCTCGTGATCGCCGAGTTGCTGGTGAAGAGGTGCAGGATCTGCTGGCGGGCCGTCATCGGCTGCCCTCCTCGAGCAGCGCGGCCCGGCGTTCGGTGCGGGTGTGGTACCAGTCGACATCGAACTCGTCGTCGCCCGACAGATAGCGCCACAGGCTCACCCGCTGGATGGTGTCGAGCCGATCCTGGCCCGCAACCGTCCACGGGTGGGCGCGTCGGAGGTGACTGGCCACCGTCTCCTCCTGCGACATCGTGGCGAACATGTGGTCCCAGTTGCCCGACGTCGCGGCGTCGTAGTCGCTCGTGTCCCACTTGCGGATCTGGCGTTCGCTCGGGTTGATGCGGACCTTGAACATCCAGCGGTCGTCGTCGGACGGGTTCGCCTGGCCGGCATGCCAGAGACCGTGGTGGAAGATCAGCACCGTGCCCGCCTCCCCGGCGAAGAACTGTTCGCCGGCGATGTGTTGATAGCGGGCCACGCTGTTCTCGTGGACCATCCGCAGATGGCTCCCCGGCACGAACCGGGTGCCGCCGGCGCCGGGCTCGAGGGCACGAGGGAAGTAGAAGACCTGGATGTCGAAGGTCATGTCGAAGCTGTCGATCGCCGCATCACAGTGGAGGTCCTGGAACCCCTGCGACCCGGACGGGATGTAGTGACAGAACTGATGGTCGTAGATCGGGTTGTCGCCGACGAGTGACCGAATCGCGCCGGCGAGGACTGGCAGGTCGTAGATCCGCCGGATCGCGCTGTCGTTCGGCCAGCAGTCGGCGAGCGCTGTGCCGGAGCGGGGCCGCAGCGGATTGCCCTCGAAGGGAGCGAACTCCTTCAGCTGCTCGAGTTCGAGCATCGCCGCATCGTTGAGCTCGGGTGGGACGAGAGCGTCGAAGCGGAGGAAGCCGTCGGCAACGAATCGGGCCATGTCCAGCGTCGACAGGAGTACGGGTTCAGCCATGGCCGGAGACTACGCGGCCGCGCCCGTTCGGGGCGAAGGCGCTTGCCCCCGGCGTGGGGTCTTCGGTTGTCAAGGTGCGGGCGACCGGAACGGAGGCGGGTAGTGCTCAGGCGGTGAGCGTGAGGTGCTCGGTCTCCGTCTCGGTGGGGAAGTCGCGAATGGGTCCGGCCGAGGGTGGTCCGCCGGGCGGTCGGATGGTCCAGTGTCCGTTGTGTTGGTGGAGGGTGTGGCCGCGGTCGTGGATGTTGTGGTGGCAGCGCGAGCAAACCAGTACGAGGTTGTCGATGTCGGTTGGTCCGAAGTTCTCCCAGTACTGGATGTGGTGGGCCTGACAGCGGTCGGGGGTGGCGCCGCAGCCGATGCAGCCGCGGTCGCGGGCGATGAGGGCTTTCCATTGGGTGAGGGTGGCGTGGCGGTGGTCGCGGCCGACCCAGATGGGGTTGGCGGGGCCGTTGAAGAGGATGGGGGTGATGGTCGAGATGCACAGCAGCCGGTCGAGCACGGATGCCGGGAGTGGTTGTCCGTCCTGGACGAGGGTGGCGAGGGCGGTGCCGTCGTTGGTGGTCATGGCGGCGAGGTCGATCATGACGGTGATGTTGGACTTGGGGTGCGGGGGCCGGCCGGCCCGCCGGCGGGGCCCGGTGGCGAGTGCGACGAATGCGTCGGCGAGGCGTTGGTCGAGGGTGCGGGCGGTGTTGGGGTCGGCGTTGCGGCCGCCGTCGTCGTTCCAGAGAGTTTGCTCGAGTCGGTTGATGTCGGCATCGAGGAGCGCGCCGGTGGTTTGGTCGACACCGAGCAGGAACATGCGCAGCCCTGTCTCGCGATCGTCCCAGCGGGTGAGTCGGCGGGCCCGTCGTTGTGCGTCATGACCAGGCTTCGGGTCGGTCTTGGTGCGCTTCGAGATCCACTCGGTCGACCGCTTGGCGAACAGGTCCGCCGGCGATGCTTTGGCGATCTCGACGAGTTCGGTGTCAGCCGACTCGGGGTCGATCTCGCGGCCGGCCTTGGTGAGCGAATGGGCGTGTTCGATGGTGATCCGCCCCTCCGAAAGCGCCGCGGACGTGCGGGGCATGTCGGCCA
>BQJV01000174.1 GCA_021604885.1 Acidimicrobiales bacterium | reverse complement strand
TTCAGCTCTCCCCACCAGCTGCATGCGGCCAGCAGAGCGGCGATCGCGAGGGCCGGGCGCATCCCGAAGAGCAGCGCCGCGGTGAAGATCGCGGCATGCGGCCAGGCCCATGGCAGCGACTGGCGGCGGGTCTCGAGGTCCACCCCGCCCCAGACCACACCGTCGACGAGGAGGGTCCCGGCTCCGACCGCCGCCTCGATCACCACCGTCGCCGGTTGCATCAGCCACCCGGCTTCGTTGCGGGCGGCGAGCGTCGCCCACACCGTGAACGCGCCCGCCACTCCGAGCGTCGCGAGGGCGACCCCGGTCCGCGTCAGATGGTCGCGCTGGAAGAACACGGCCACCGTGGCCCACGAAAGGGTGAGCCACCGGTACGCCACGACACCGCGCAGGGCACCGATCTCGAGCGATCGGTCGACCCGGACGAGGTCGGTGGGGAGTGTGGCCGCCATCGCACGCAGCGTAGGCGCCCCTTGAGCCTGGGTCCGGCTCCCGGTATCGTGGGTTTCACCGCCGGCAGCTGAAATGCGCTGGACGGGAAAGGAGTCAGACATGGGCAAGCTCACGGCCCCTGCAATTGCGGCGAAAAAGGCCAGGAACGGCAACGATCCGTTGGTCATGGTCACCGCCTACGACGCGCCCGGTGCTCGCATCGCGAGCGAGGCGGGCGCGGACCTGATCCTCGTCGGCGACAGCCTGGCGATGGTGGTGCTCGGCTACGACGACACGCTCCAGGTCACCATCGACGACATGTGTCACCACACGGCCGCTGTCGCCCGGGCCAAGCCCGACTGTCACATCGTCGGTGACATGCCATGGATGGCGTATCACGTGTCGCCCGAGGAGACGGTCGCCAACGCCGCCAAGCTCATGCGGTCCGGCGCCCACTCGGTGAAGCTCGAAGGCGGTCGCAAACGCCTGCCGATGATCGAGAAGATCATCGACGCCGAGATCCCGGTCATGGGCCACATCGGCCTCACCCCCCAGTCCATCCATGCGATGGGTGGCTTCAAGGTGCAGGGCAAGCAGGCCGAACACGCTCGGAAGCTCGTGCAGGCGGCCAAGTCACTCGCCCACGCCGGCTGCTTCGCCGTCGTCCTCGAGGGTGTGCCGGTGCGGGTCGCCGAGATGGTGACCGAAGCCATCGACATCCCCACGATCGGCATCGGCGCCGGCAGTCATTGCGACGGCCAGGTGCTCGTGTATCACGACCTCCTCGGCATCGAGGATCGTTTCGTCCCCAAGTTCGTCCGCCGCTACGCCGACATCAAGGGTGCATCGGTCGAGGCCATGAAGGCCTACGCCGCGGACGTGCGCTCGGGCGCATTCCCGAACCACGACGAGAGCTACCACATGGCCGACGAAGAGGCCGAAGAGCTCCACCTCTACGGCGCCGGCTGAACCCAACCCTCCTGCGTTCTGGGTGAACAGAGGACCGGAATCCGCGCCTCCGTTCACCCAGAACGCAGACGAAGGGGATCAGGGGCGGAGGTCGTCGATGTTCCACCAGGGGGACATCGAGAACTCGATGGCGTCCTGGAACGCGACGACGCTGCGAGGCACCGGCTCGAGGAACGGAGCCCACTGGCCGAGGTCGGTGATGGTGACCGCGGCGGGATCGATCTCCTGCATGCGGGGATTGGCGAGGCCAGCGTCGTAGAACGTGCGGTCGCAGACGCCGTTGCGCCAGTAGATGTAGTCGTTGGCGGTGACCCACATCGGGTCGGCCTTCACCCGCCGATCGGTCGGTGGCGTGGGGAGCGTGGCGTTGAACTCGGTCGCCCGGGTGGAACCGCAACGCAGGCGGATCTTCTCGCCGGTGATCTCGTACTCCGCAACGCCCTTCACAGTGAAGAGGTCGACGGAGTCGATCGTCCCCTTCTCACACTCGGCCTCGACCACCATGTAGCGCGGCGTCTCGCCCTCGAAGACGTAGGTCGACCACTCGGCCCGGATGCCGTTGGCGAGGCCGGACACCCGGTACATGTTGAGCGTGAGGCAGTAGTACGGCTCCTCGCCGTCGACGCACGCCATCGGCGCGAGCGGCATCGGCACCGCGATGAACTCCTCGAAGGCCGCGACCCGGTCCGCGGCCACGGCGAAGTTCAGGTAGACGGACGGCGGATCGTTCTCGACCGTGAAGCGCACGAGCGGCTTGGCCCGGCCGAAGGCGACGAGGAATGCGTCCTTCAGGAGAAGCGAAGAGTAGAGGTAGCGCTTCATGCCGGATCGGCCGCGGCGCTTCCATTTCGTGAGGGGGACGGGTTGCACGAGGGCAGTGTCCGTCGCCCGGGAAGACCGCGCCAAGTGGACGACGTTCGGAGCGCCGCGGCCGACGCGCCTATCGTCGCGGTCATGTTCCGCCGCGCCCTCCCCGCCGTCGTGGCCCTGGCCGTGATGGCCGCGGCCTGCTCGGACACCTCCAACACGGCGACCGACGCCGACGTCACGACAACGACGACCGTGGCCGATGCGCCGACCACGACCACGACCGATCCCGCCGGGACGCTGCCCGACTATGGCGACGAGCTGGGTGACCTTCCCACCGCCGTCAACGACGCGAGCCTCCCGGACATCGATCCGCAGGACACCGCCGGCGTCTACGGCTTCAGCCGCTACGTCTACCAACGCTCGCCGGGCGACGTCATCCTGCCGAGCCTCATCGAGGGCCCGCAGGGATACCAGACCCGTTGCCAGGACGTGGACCTCGACTGTTCGTATCTCGAGCTGAAGGCGATCTACGACAGTGGCGACGAGGTGCCCGGCTACCTGCGTATGGATCGCGAGACGCTCGGCGAACTCGTCACCCAGCTCGGCGAGACCGAGGCGTACCTCTCGGGGTTCGAGAACATCGACGACGCGTGCGCGCGGGGCATGTTCCGGGCCTCCGGACAGTCACCCAACATGGGCATCCACATGTACGACACGAGTGCCGGCAACCGGTTCGATCCCGGGCACCCGCAGATGGTCCTCTTCGCCCAGGAGGACGCGGGCAACGTGGACGGCAACTGTGTCGGCGACGAATGGTCCGGCGACGGTGAGGCGTACCTGCCGGTCGGTGTCGTGTTCAACATCACCCAGACCGACGACCATCCGGATGCGTTCGCCGGTGATCTCGACAACTGGCACATCCACTTCAATCTCTGTCAGGGCGCGGGCATCGGCTCGGTCGCCAACCAGACCGACTGTGAGGCCGCCGGTGGTCGGTGGACCGGCGAGACGCAGACGTGGATGATGCACGCCTACGTGGCGCCGGACTACGACTCGCAGGGTGGCGTGTTCGCGATGTTCAACCCGTCCGTGTGGCCGGTGACCGACCCGGCCGAGCTCGAGGCGAACCGGGTGGTCCAGCCCGATGACGGGGCGGTCGCCGCACCCATCACGAACTTCGACTTCGGCGACATCGAGGTGTCGGCGGGGGACACGATCCGCTTCAACAACACCGACAGCGTGCCCCACACGGTGACCGCCGGGTCCGCGTTCGAGCCCCGTTCCGACACGTTCGACTCCGGCTTGCTGGGCACCGCGGAGACCTTCGATCTCACCTTCGATCAGGCGGGCACCTACGACCTGTTCTGCGTGCTCCACCCGGAGATGTCCGCGACCGTCACGGTGAACTGACCCGGATCGGCGCGCCGGAGGTGGTGCTGGCACCACCCCGCGATGGCGGCTGACTTCCGCGTGGGACACCAGCGGACAGGATTCCCGGAATCACGCGGATCGCGGATCGTGGAGTCATGTTCACGACCCTGCGCCGCCGACTCGTCTCGATCCTGATGGTTCCGTTCGTGTGTCTCTGCCTGCTCGCCACGGCGTGCGGGGCCGACGAGGCCGCCGACGCCGTCGGTGCCACACCCGCCGACCCCCCGAGCTCGACCCCGGCCGACGACGCAGGTGACGACGGGACCGGCGAGGACGCGGAGACCGGCGACGACGCGGACGCCGAGGACCCGGTCGGCGCGGTGCCGGTCGAGGACGCCCTCGACGATCCGCTCGACCGGCCCGTCGAGCTGCCGAACGACGTGATCATCGATGCACCCGGTCTCGTGATCGAGGAGGTCGACGGCGTTCCGCAGGTCACCGAGACCGCGACCGGCGAGATCGAGGTGCCGGAGTGGCTCGAGGCGTTGCTGTTCAGCCGCGGCCTCGTCGGTCGGATCGGCACGGACTACGGCCGCGACCTCACCGACCTCGACGCACACCTGCACGACGACGTCCTCTACTGGTATGTCGTCATCGAGCAGGACACGATCCTCGAGATCGACCTGCCGGAGCTCAGCCTCGACGTCCCCCGCCAGTGGGACATGGCGGGTGGGGGCAACAGCGTGTTCGTCCTCGATCCGATCTCCGGCTACGTCTACGCGGGCATGGCCTGTCCGGGCATCAGCCTGCCGGTCAACGTCGATCTGAGGATCAGCGACTTCGAGGGTGGCTGCGGCATCGGGTTCGCGCTCGACGGCTCGATCCCGGTGGACTTCCGGCTCGCCGACACCATCCATCCGGACTTCGATGCGCTCCACCCACAGCTCGTGGTCGACGGCGAGTTCCCCGTCGGTCCGGTCAACGTCGCCGGCAGCGTGTTCGTCGACTTCGATCCGGTCGGACTGAAAGCGATCGCGACCGGCCAGTTCGGCATGGGGCTGCCCGGCAAGCTCGGCGTCGTCCCGATCTCCGTGCCGATCGGCAACGGCACCCTCGGCATCGACCATCGACTCGACGGTGTGGCCATCGTCGAGAAGACATGGCTCAACGGCTATCTGGGCGACGACATCATCGCCGAGGGGGCGTTCGCCAAGGCCGCGGACTTCCTCGCCCTGCAGGGTGACGTCGACATCGACGGCTTCCTGCATCGCCGGCTCGACCCCGCGGCGCTTGCCGTCTGGGAGCCCGACTCGTACCTCGACGTCGAGGGCGAGGGCGCCTGGAACCCGCACCGGCTCATGCCCGGAGGGATCGACCACGACACGCTCACGGGCTCGTTCGCCGGTCGCATCGACGTCGACGGCATCCGCGGCACCGGCACGGTGACGGCCACGCCGTTCGCCGCGGTGGCGTTGGCCGCCGAGGGCAACGTCGCCTTCGAGATGCTCTACGAGGATCTGGGCAACAGCTTCCTGCAGATCGACGGCACGCTCGAGGTCGGCGGCGTTGACCTCGCCGAGGGTGAACTGCGCATCGATTCGGACGGTGTCGAGGTGACGGGCAAGCTCGGCGTCGGCGGCACCTTCGTGGCCGTCAGCGGCCGTATCGGCCCGGCCGGCATCCAGCTGACCGGGGAAGCCGGCGCCACGATCGACCTGACAGACCTCGACGCTCTGGCCGCCAAGATCGCCGGCGAGCGTGGTGAGGACGAGACGATCGACCGCCTCGAAGCGGAGATCGACGAGCTCGCTCCCCACGCCGCGATCCAGAAGCTCCTGGACGATGTCGCCGATGCGTACGACGGGATCCGGACCCGGGAGGAGCTGATCGAGGACCAGCGGGACAAGCTCGAGGATCTCGCCGACATCTGGGACAGCTACACGGCGCTGGAGAAAATCGGGAAGTCCGTGTCGCACGGCCTGAAGGTCGCGGCGGCGAACACGGCCATCGCCGGCCTGAAGCTCGACATCGGTCGCCTCCGGTTGGTCATTGCCGGCGCGGACGGCCTGGTGGCGCTCTACAAGCAGTTCGTGCCGGACGCCCGGGCCGTCGATGTCGAGCGCTTCGAGGCGCTGAAGGAGCTGCTCCGCCAGCTGAAGTGGGAGCGGTTCTGGTCCGACGTCCGCGCGGTCATCGCCGGCGTCGTCCGCGGCGCCGGCACCCTGCTCGAGGCCTTCGGACTGGACCTTCGCATCGAGGGCCGGGTGAAGCTCAGCATCGGGACGGAAGGGCTCGATGCCGACGTGATCGCCTCGGTCTGCGGTGACGATTGGTGTGTCGGGATCGACACGAGCTCGTTCGATCCCGACTCCGGCCGGACCTGCATCGGCATCGGCGACTCGACCAGCTGCGGCACTGTTTGAACAAGCACTGTCTAGGCAAACACGGTTTGAGGTCAGGAGAGGTGGCTGATCAGGGCGTCGATCTCGTCGTGGGTGTTGTAGTAGTGCACCGAAGCCCGCAGTAGGGGCGGGAGGTCGCGGGCCTGCGTGTCGAGCAGGGACGAGCCCATCGGCTGGACGCTCACGTTGATCCGCTCGGCGGCGAGCGCCTGCTTGACGGCGACGATGTCTTGGCGGGCGAGCGAGAACGTGACGATGCCGCACGGGTCGGCGCCGAGATCGTGCACCTCGGCGTCGGCGACCTCGTCGCGGAGGCGGTCGCGTAGGGCGTTGGCGACCTCCTTCACCCGCACCTCGATGTTCTCCACGCCCCACGCCAGCGCGTCGTCGACCGCGGCGCCGAGCCCGAACAGTGCGGCCCAGTTGCGTTCCCACGACTCGAAACGTGAGGCGTCCGGCTGGAGGCGGTAGGTGTCGGCGTCGACCCAGGTGGCGGCGTCATGGTCGATCATCGGCGGGTGCAGCGTCTCCAGCACGGACTGGCGGACGTAGAGGAACCCCGTGCCGCGTGGCCCGCGCAGGTACTTGCGGCCCGTGGCGGTCAGGGCGTCGCAGCCGATGGCCTCCACGTCGAGCGGCAACTGGCCGGCGGACTGACAGGCGTCGAGGAGGTAGAGGATGCCGTGCTCCCGGGCGACCCGGCCGATCGCCGCGGCGTCGTTCACCAGGCCGCCGTTCGTGGGGACGTGGTTGACGGTGATGAGCTTCACCCGCTCGTCGACCATCGCCGCCAGCGCATCGACGTCGAGTTCGCCGACGGCGTTGTTGGGCACGACCTCCACGACGGCGCCGGTCGTGGCTGCAATGTGGAGGTATGCCACATAGTTCGCCCCGTACTCGGACTGGGTCGTCAGGATGCGGTCATCGGGCTCGAACGCG
>BQJV01000173.1 GCA_021604885.1 Acidimicrobiales bacterium | reverse complement strand
CTGCCACTCCGACTGCGGTGCTGACCGCCCAATAGAGGTCGAGAGGCATTCCGACTCGGTCGCGGAGGAGAGCGTCGATGTCAACGAAGTCGACATCTTCAGTGAGAGTAGGCGCCGTTTGTACGAAGAGGCCATATGCGGCGTCGAACCAATCGAGCACGCCATTGAGGCGGTAGAATAACGCATTGCGGACAAGGTCGAGCAGCAGCTCGTCCCGGGAGCTTCCGGGTCCATCCGAGAGGTGATCTGCCAGCGCCACGATGAGATCTCCGAGTCGGAAGGAGAGATCAGTGGGTCCCTCCGACTCGGTGTCCGGACAGTGCCGCAGCGCCAACAGGGCGAGCTGTAGCGTCTGTTGGCTGGAGCAAAAAGCGATCCCTTCGTCTGCCATCTGGAGGTTTGCCAACCTCTCTCTGAACTGTGGACGGAGAAGCCCGTCGACTAACCTTGCTTCCGCTTCGGCTCGCTTGCCCGACAGCGCACGGTCGGCAAAGTGGCTAGCCACGCCTAGCAATCGGAGCACCGGACGAATCGGCAGTTGGGACAGACGAGCGGAGATTGTCTCCATGGAGAGCCTTTGCCCGAGGCCATGTTCCGACGGCGTCGCGTACTCCAGCACCATGTCAAGGGGGTGCTGTCTCGGCGAAGTCATATCGGACATACTGCCCCCGCCCGCCGGCACTCGCGCAGCAGAAACTCCAGGGAGTGAATCTGAACTGGGGCCGTGAGTCACCCCCCCCGGGACCGCTCGCCAAGCAGTAGATCCCAGCAGGCGCTGGGTCAGTCAGTATTCGACCTAAGATCTCGGCAGGGAGTGAGACATGACGGAGAACCGGACGCTGTTAGGTTGGCTTGCCGACACGCAGGCGGGTAGCGGGGACAATCTCATCTGGACGGGGCGACTCACGGAGGCCCGCGGTGATGACGACGGCCCAGTGACCAAGGCCCGCGAAGACGACGGGGCGACCTCGGGGTTGATCACACGCCAGCGGGGCGACGATCCACCAGAGACGTTCGTGAGGGGTGACGATCCGTCCACCGCCATTCGTGGCGACGACTGAGCGGAGCCTCGATGTTCTGGTCGCCACCTCGTCCGGCGACCCACACGGCCACGCAGTTATCGCGCTCTTGGAACGGTGGGGGGCTTCTGTCGCACGGTTGAGCGCCAGCGATTTCCGCTCGGCATCACTTCATTGGTCGCCTGGTGAGCCCGCCCTTGTAACGGCAGATGAACGGACCTGGGCCATCGACCAACGGACCACAGTCTGGTGGAGGCGACCCGGTCGCGTTTCTGCACCTGAGCTGGCCGAGGTCGAGGAGAGGTTGGTCGTCGAGGAAGTCGAGGCGCTGTTTCCCGGTGTGCTCGCGGCCGCAGGCGTGCAGTGGGTCGACGCACCTTGGGATCTGCTCCGGGCTCGGTACAAGCCACTCCAGCTTGCGTGTGCAAGCTCGCTCGGGCTTGCCGTTCCAACGACGGTGATCTCGGGAAGCCCAGCTCGATCGAAGAGCTTCGCCTTGGGCCAACACGTCGTAGCGAAGTCGAGTTCGTCGGGCTTCGGGATCGCTCCCTATGTCGCCGCGGTGCCCGCCTCCGAACTCACCCGTCTCTCTGAGTGCCCGACAGCGCTTCAAGTGAGGATCGATGCCGATGCGGATCTTCGCATCGTGACGATCGGCGACGAGGAGTTCCGCTGGTGCCGGCCACGCACCGAGGGCATGCCCGTGGATTGGCGTGAAGCTGACCCCGTAGGTGCAGGCTTTCGGTTCGAGGGCTCAGCGGCCAATACCGACGCTGTCTCTATTGCCAAGTCGCTCGGGCTCTGCTTCTCGGTCCAGGACTGGCTAATCGTCGAGGCGGATGCTCCGGTCTTCCTGGAGGTGAACGCGCAGGGCCAGTGGTTGTTCCTCAACGATGCGGAGTCGATATTGAGCGGCCCTCTCGCGACCCTCCTGCTTCGGAATCAGGCGAAATGAGCTCCGGGCGCAAGCTCAGATGGCGTGACCGCCTCCTTGCACCGCCGGCAGACCTCGATCCAACGGAAGGCTATTGGCCCGGCTGGAAACGAAAGTTCGCGAATGACTTCATGCCTGCAAAGGATGCCCAGGCGAACGATGGTCTCGTTCCACCGGAGTTCGAGGATGCCTCATGGATCTTGGACGGCGAGGGGTCTGGAAGTCGCGTAGTGCTCGAAGCGGCGCGTAGTCGACACGTCGATGCCGAGGCACGCGGCCGGACCGCGGAACAGCGCGCTCACCGTCTCGTTCAGTCAGGCCTTACCTTGCTTGCGGTCTCGTTTGCACTGACCGGATTCGAGCTGAACCGGCTCCGAGATGCTCAGTCACCCATCTGGGCATGGGTCGTCGTCGCCTTGATCAGCGTTATGACAATCGCCCTTCTCACGCTCGCCGTGGTCCAAGCAATCTCGGTCGATCGAGTGGGCTACTACCAACCGGTGAATCCGGCGAGCGCAGCCGAGTTCGGGTCCGAGGATAGCCAGCGGCGGGCAATCGTCGCCGCCGAGATGCGCGGCGCCGCGCTCGCAAACTGGACCGGGCTCAAGAAGGTCAACGAGTTTCTTCAAGCTCGAGCGTGGTTCTCGCGGGCTGTGGCGATGCTGGTGGTATCGGGGTTGACCGCTGCCCTCCTCTGGGTCCTTGCAGTCCCCGACGAGTCTCCCGTCGCAGCAACGCGCGTTCTACTTGTCAACACAGACCATGCAAGCGATGCGATGCCCGGCGGCACGGGCGAGTCACCACCCAGCACGACAGCCCCTACGCCGACGACGACTCGAAAGGCGCAGCCAGCCGGTTCGAGCCCACCGGCGAATGAGGCAACGGCAGCGGACTGGCTCGCTGCGATAGGCACGGTCGGCGCGCTGATGACTGCGATCTTGGTCCTCGCCCGCGACACCTTGGATCGCCGGCGTAACCAGGCCAGGAAGGTGAATGCTTGGGCTGTGGAGATCCTTCCCAAGCGGGATCGGTCAGACAATGGCGCCCTGGTCGCGATGGAGGGCTCCTGTGTACTCGTCCGAGCCCTCAACACCGGCGAGGAACCCGCGTACGACTTCCACGTCTGGGTTCACCACGACTTCTCACCACAGTCGGCAATCATGGGATCCCACGACCGGACGATCCTGCACCCCGGTTCCCAGGACGTGTACGTCGACGGTGTTCAGTTGCCTGAAGGCGGTCTCGCTAGCCTGCCCCTAGTCGACGTCACGTTCCGAGACGCCGCAGGGCGTCGTTGGCAGCGTCTACACACGGGCCAGCTCTCCAGGGACCGAATTAGTCGCGAGGGTCGAGCTCGAACGGCGCGGTACCGAGTGATAGGGCTTTGGCGGCGCAGTGTTCTTCGGGTTCGACGCCTCCGAGCCAGGTCCACCGAGGCGGCGAGCGGTAACGAAGCTGACGAAGGCGAACTGAGAAGCGAGTCTTCGGCCGAAGCAGCGCAGCCGGAAGGCGACGAATGAACATGGTGACCATCGGGCCAGTCATCTTCTCGACGTCTCGGCGGCGCCCTGGGCGAAGCAGCGAATAAGCTGGGTGGTCACTCGCCGCTGGCCAGCTCGGTGAGTTCTTGGCGCGGCGCGGACCGGAGCCGCTGGTCCCATCTACCCGGCGCCGCTCCAGCTCCGCTTGTCGGGATCGTCGACCATCACTAGCAAGGCGGCGAGACGCATCCCACACCCCAACTGACTCGTTCTGAGGCAAAGAACCGCTCGGCCTGCGTCACCGGTCTTCGTGGTCAGAACGACAGTGCCGCCGCAACCAGTGGAACCTCACTGTTCGAGCGGAGACAGCGTCAATCCAGATCATGCCCACAGGGTCGATATCGGCGCAGCGACGATTCGGTCGCCGAGAGAGAAGGTGGCGGGGCCGGTGTGAAGGACGACGCCGGCGGCGAAGCGGTCACCGATCTGGTCTCGCAACCAGCTGAGATGGCGGGCGTCGCCCGGTGTCGGCGCACTGCTGGCCTTGACCTCGACGGCGACGACGCTGTGTCCGTGGGTCTCGATGAGGAGGTCGACCTCGTGGCGTCCCTGCTCTTGGCGGAGGTGGTAGAGGCGACTCAGCCCACCGGCCAGTGCCAGCTCGGCTCGGATCTGGGCCGTGACGAACGTTTCGAGGACTCGACCGAGCTGGTCGCCGTCTCGCATGACGCTGGCGGCGTCGAGCCCGAGAGTGCCGACCAGCAGTGAAGAATCGACCAGGTGTCGCTTCGGCGATCTGACAAGGCGCTTCAGCCGGTTCGATGACCATGCTGGCAGCTCGTCGACCACGAGAAGGTTCTGGAGGAGCCGGTCGTAGGCCAGCGCGGTCTTCCGGTCGATGCCGGCCGAGTCGTAGAGCGTTTTGTCGTCGACGATCCCGGCCGAGTTGAGCGCGTAGGCCTCGAGGTAGCGGCGGAGTCGTGTTGGGTCGCGGCCCGATTCGATTGCTGCTGCGTCGCGGGTGACGAGTTGTTCGATGTAGCTGGCGAGCCACCGGTGACCGGCCGCGTCGCTGAGCCGCAGCGCCGGCTCCGGGAATCCGCCACGCAACGCGAGCTCGACGTAGCCGAGAAGATCCGGGCTGTCATCGCTTGCGACGAGCTCCTCTGGCGTTTGGACTCGCAGCTGGAATGGACGTGTGGTGCGCCCGCGTTGTTCACGGACCGTGAGCGGGTACATCGCGACCCGGAGCACTCGACCGGTTCCTGCCCACGTCTCTGCGTCGAGATCGGCGCGGACCGAACCAGTCAAGAGATAGCGGCCTGGCTTGCTTTCGTCGTCGATTGCCCGTTTCACCGCACCAAGGACCGACGGGACACTCTGCCACTCGTCGAGCAGAACCGGTTCGGCGAGATTTCGCAGCGCAGCGTCAGGGTCGGCCCGAAATGCGGCTGCTTCCGCCTCTCGATCGAGCCGAACGATCGTGGTCGCATGTCGGGCCGCGGTGGTGGTCTTGCCTGTGGCCCGAGGCCCGACGAGCAGCAGGGCGGGGAGCTCAGCGAGCAGCTCGTCGATCAGCGGGTCCACAAGCCGCGGGAGATAGTCGGCCATGGGTTTGATGATACCACTTTCCCGCGGCCTCTGATACCGATTTCCCGCGGCTCTCGATACCACTTTCCGACATCCGAAGTGGCGTGTTCTGATACCGCTCCAGCCCCGACTCGTTTTCCAGCAAAGAACCGGTCGCGCAGGCGTGTCGCGTCCGACTCAGGTGTCTTGGTCTACCTCTGGCGGGATCGCCTCGAGCAGTCTGTAGGTCGCAGCGACCAGCGGCGGGAGGTCGTGGTCGACGGTCGCCTGCACGATCGAGTGGGCGGTGTCGAAGTAGCGGTGGGCGAGGTGATCGCGCATGCCGGCGACATCGCGCCACGCGATGGTCGGCTCGTCGGCGAGCCGCTCGGGGTCGATGTCCTTGACCGCCTCGCCGATCTCGATGAGTCGCACGCGCACGGCGTCGAACACGAGGCCGTCATCGAGATCGCCTCGCTCCAGGTGCGAGGCAATGGCCTCGGCTGCGGCGATGACGTCGAGGAGCCGTTCGTGGTCCCGGCGGGTCACAGCGGCACCGCCTCGCGCAGCACGCGGTCTCGCAGGCCGGGCTTGAGCGAAGTGCCGGGTACGACGTCGACGGGAACACCGAGCAGTTCGGTCAGCTCCCGTTCGAGTCCGATGAGATCGAGCAGCCCGACGCCGTCGTCGAGGTCGACGAGCAGGTCGACGTCGCTGGACTCGACGTCATCGCCCCTCGCCGCACTGCCGAACACCCGGACGTTGCGGGCTTGCCGGGCTTCGGCGGCCTTCATGATGGCGTTGCGCCTCTGCCGAAGCCGCCGCCCGAGCGGCGTGTCGGGCAGCCCCAGGGCACGGTCGGGACGGGCGACGACGTCGATAGCGAGGTCGTGGCCAGTGGCCTCGACCAGTCGGGCCAGAGTGCGAACGCTCGGCTCTCTGCGTCCCGATTCGTATGCGCTGATGACCGACTGCGCGACGCCCGCTCGCTTGGCGAGCTCGTTCTGGGACAGGCGAGACCGTTCGCGGGCGGTCTTGAGCACGCTGGCGGCCGCGTTCACTGACACGGGCATCAGCGTATAGCGGATCGTCGATGGGCACAACCCACTCCTTCGGCAGGTCACCGATGATGTTGGCCGACACGCACGAGCCCTCGCCGACGCGGTCGCGGTCGCACTCGAGCGTTCACCGTTCTCCTGGGGCGGGCGCTCGATCGTCCACGCCGACGACACCCGTGCCGGATCTCACGGTCGCTCGGCGAGGCACTCGCTGCCGCCGGCAAGGCGTAGCCGGATCGACTGTCACACTCCCTGCGTAGCGTCGAGCGCACTTCCCCTCCTGGCACAACCCCCCCCGTCCGGAGGACCCGTGACACCCGAAGAAGCTCGTCTCCAGTTCCGCCACTGGCTCATCGATCACGAACTCGAACCTGAGGTGGCCTATGCCATACTCGAATCCATGCCGCCGTTCGACTGGTCGGAGATCGCCAAGAAGTCAGATGTCGAGGAGCTTCGCCAGGAGATGGCTGCTCGGTTCGACGCGATCGACCGGCGGTTCGAGGGAACCGACCAGCGTCTCGAGGGAACCGACCAGCGTCTCGACGGGATCGACCAGCGTCTCGAGGGCATCGACCAACGATTCGACGGGATCAGCCACCGCTTTGACGCTCTCACCGAGCGTTTCGATGCGACGCGACTCAGCATCGAGGCCCAGATGGTGGCGCTCGAAGGCCGGCTGTCGATGCGCTGGATGGAGACCACCCGCATCATCGTGTTCGCGTTGATCACTCTGTTCGTGGCGGTTGCCGGCGTCGTCATCGGCGTCACCGGCTGACCACGGCCGCACGAATGCACCGCTGATCGCGGCGCACCTCTCGGTGGCGGAGATCGCCTCCTCGTTGACGTCCGACTGAAGAGGAGCGC
>BQJV01000172.1 GCA_021604885.1 Acidimicrobiales bacterium | reverse complement strand
GTGGGCGCCTCGTACTCGACCGCATCGCCGACGGCGGAGCCGAGGAGCGCGGCGCCCATCGGCGAGCCGGGCGAGACCACGGTCACGTCGTCTCGCTGCTCCTCGATCGAACCGACGAGGTACTTCTCGACCTCGTCATCGCCGTCGAACACGATCGACACGATGGAGCCGGTGCCGACGTTGTCACCGCCCGAACTGTCGACGATCTGGACATCTTCGAGGATGCGGGCCAGATGGATGATGCGGCCCTCCATCTTCCCCTGCTCCTCCTTGGCGGCGTGGTAGTCGCCGTTCTCGGAGAGATCGCCGAGTTCGCGGGCGGCCTCGATCTTGCGGGCGATGTCGATGCGGCCGCGGGTCGTCAGGTCGTCGTGCTCCGTCTTGAGGCGGTCGTAGGCGCCTTGCGAGAGCTGCTGTGCTTCAGCCATCCCGAGAATCTACCGGCGTGGCCTGCGGCCTTCACTCGTCGTCGGCGATCGCCCGCATCACGAGGGTCGACTCCCAGGGCTCGGTCGTGGATGGGTCGGGCTCCCCGGCGGTGCCGAAGGTGATGGTGCCGGTCGTCGTGATGTCGGCCTGGATCGGTATGGCCGCGTCCACGTCGATCACCAGCTCACCGTCGATTGTCGCCTCGACCGAGTAGCCGTCGTAACGGTCGCCGTAATACGCCCCGAATGAGCCGCCGACGGTGAGGTGCAGGAGACCGTCTGCTCTGCTGACGAGCGTCAGCTCCGGGCCGCTGCCGTCCGGTTCGCCCTGCGTGCGCACCTGCCAGCGGGCATCCGGGCCGATTCGCTCGTCGGGGAACGCCGGCAGAATCTCGTGGAGCAGCTCACCGAACCAGATGCGTAGACCCTGGCTGTCGGTCCTCTCATCGCCGATGCGGTACGCGTCGCCCACTTGTCCGTTCGGTGCCACGATGAGTGCGAACGCGGGACCGGTGTCCGCAGTTGCACCACCGTCGTCGAAGGGTGGACCGTCCGCCTCCCAGGCGGTGATCTCCATGGTGAGCCACTGTCCATCGGCGGCGAATGTGCTTTCGACAGCGAGCTCTGCGTGGACGGATGTGGGCTCGACGGTGCGGGTGAGCTGCGTCCAGGTTCGGTCGATCTCCCAGTGCCCCGACCACGACCCGCCGCCGTACCCGAACGCCCTGACGAACGCATCCGGGTCCGGGGTGGCCTCTTGGCGCAGATCCGCGAAGCGCTCGATGCCGTCCGAGCCCCGGCGCCAGTCGTCGTCGATCGTCGAAGCCGCGGTCGCTTCCCACCACTGGCTGCGTGACTCCGACCCGTTCTCGTCGACGAGGTCGAACTCGATGTCCACCCGGCCGACAATGTCCATGAGGTTGGTACGGGCGATGCGGAACTCGCCGGTGGCCCGTCCGATCGTGTCGAACCGGTAGCCCCGCTGGATCGACTCGTGATCGAACGCGGCGTCGAGCCGGACGGTCAGGTAGTCGTCATCGGTCGAGTCGACGTCCCAGCGCACCGGCACATGGGCGCCGGAGATCCCCACGTCGGCCAGCCACAAGTCGTCGATCCCGCCCGTCGGGAGCGACTCGTTCGGCGATGCCGCTGCCGGCAGGATCCACTCGAGGAACGCGCGGACCAGCGATCCCTTGGTGTCTCGCGGCCAGACGGTGTCCGGCCCGTCGTCATACAGGGTCGGCATCCCGCCGCTCATGGGCGTCGCCGGACCCGCGATGCCGACGAAGTCGGGGACGACCCGATTCGGTTCGAGGGCGACCGTCGTGCCGAAGTAGGTGACGGCCACGTCGTGGTAGTGATCGCCCTCGAACGTGCGGCCGGTGCGAAGCGTCAACGCCACGTCGCCCGCTTGGACGCTGCCCGTGGGTTCCGCTTCAGTCGTCGTGGGGGCCGCGGTGGTCGTCGGCGCAGCCGTCGTGGTCCGCTCGCTGGTCGACGTGGCCGCCGTCGTGGTGGTGGACGTCGGCTCGGCAGTCGGCTCGGTGTCGTCGCCGCATGCCGCGGCCAGGACCACGAACGCGACGAGGAGGCAGGGGAGTCGACGCACCGCGCCATTGTCGCGTGCGGGATCATCGCGTGCGGGTCGAGATGACGTTGCCCGGCGGCCAGGGTTACACTCCGGACCGTGATGACCGCACCCGCAATCATCATCATTCCGTAGCGCACGCCTCTTCCGGCGTGCGCCCCGACCGTCCACCTCGGTGGGCGGTTTTGCACTTTTCTGACCACACTGGTCACCCCTCCCACCCCTCAACGAATTCGAAGCGAGCAGCAATCCATGGCACATCGAGTAGGCATTGTCGGCGGCGACGGCATCGGTCCTGAGGTCATCGCCGAGGGCTTGAAGGTCATCGCCGCGGCCGGCGTGGAGTTGGACACCGTGGACTACGACCTGGGTGGCGATCGCTACCTGCGTGACGGCGTCGTGCTCACCGACGAGATCATCGACGAGTGGCGCGGCCTCGACGCCATCTATCTCGGCGCCGTCGGCACCCCGGACGTGCCGCCCGGCGTCATCGAGCGGGGAATGCTCCTCCGCATGCGCTTCGAGCTGGATCTGTACATCAACCAACGGCCCTTCTCGCTGCCGAGCACAGCTGGCTCGGATCCGGCGCAGGCCGGCGACACGCAGGGCCATGAGTTCATCGTCATCCGCGAGAACACCGAGGGCACCTACGCCGGTGAGGGTGGGTTCCTGCGCAAGGACACGCCCGAGGAGATCGCAACCCAGGGTTCGGTCAACACCCGGCACGGGGTCGAGCGGTGCATCCGCTACGCGTTCGAGCTGGCGATGACCCGACGCAAGCACCTGACGATGGTGCACAAGACCAACGTCCTCACGTTCTCGGGGGACCTGTGGGACCGCACCTTCAACGAGGTGGCCGCCGACTATCCCGAAGTCGAGACCGCCTACAACCATGTCGACGCCGCGTGCATCTACTTCGTGGACGACCCGCAGCGCTACGACGTCATCGTCACCGACAACCTCTTCGGCGACATCCTGACCGACCTCGGCGGCGCGGTGAGCGGCGGCATCGGGTTCGCCAGCTCCGCCAACCTGCACCCCGGGCAGGTGTCGATGTTCGAGCCGGTCCACGGTTCGGCCCCCGACATCGTCGGTACCGGCAAGGCGAACCCCACGGCTGCCGTATTGTCGGCGGTACTCATGCTCGAACATCTCGGTGAGAACGACGCCGCCGACCGCATCCGTGCGGCCTGCAGCGACACGGACTCGCTGGTCGGCTCCACCACGGAGATCGGCGACCTCATCGTCAGCCGACTTTCCGCCTGAGCCGAAGGAAGGGAGACAATCATGCCCATCACCCCGACGCCCAACATCTGGATGAACGGTGAGATGGTCCCGTGGGCCGACGCGCAGGTGCACGTGCTCACCCACACCCTCCACTACGGCACGGGCGTGTTCGAGGGAATCCGCGCCTACGAGACCGACGACGGGCCGGCGGTCTTTCGTCTGACCGAGCACATCGAGCGGCTGTACAACTCGGCGAAGATCCTGTCGATGCCGATGCCCTACTCGGTCCCCGAGATCGTGCAGGCGTGCAAGGACGTGGTCGCCGATTCGGGGCTCGACGCCTGCTATCTGCGCCCGCTCGCCTACTACGGCTACGGCGAGATGGGTCTGGCCACGGGCGACTGCACCACCGACATCGCGATCGCGGCCTGGCCGTGGGGTGCCTACCTGGGCGACGACGCGGTCACCAAGGGCGTGCGCATGAAGATCAGCTCGTGGACCCGCCACGACCACAACATCATGCCGCCGGCCTCCAAGACCACGGGCAACTACGCCAACTCGACCCTCGCGAAGATGGAAGCGCTGCGGGCCGGCTACGACGAGGCGATCATGCTGAACGGCGCCGGGCTCGTGAGCGAGTGCTCCGGCGAGAACATCTTCGTCGGCAAGGGCGACATCATCCTCACGCCGCCCACCTCCTCCGGCGCGCTGCCGGGGATCACCCAGCACACGGTGATGAGCCTCGCCGCGGATCTCGGGATCGACATCCAGGTCGGCGACATGGCCCGGAGCGATCTCTACACGGCCGACGAGATCTTCGTCGTCGGCACCGCAGCCGAGGTCTCCGCCGTCAACTCGGTCGACGACCGTGACGTTCCGTGCCCCGGCCCGGCCACGAAGGCGATCGCCGATGCCTACGCCGAGGTCGTGCGGGGCAAGAACCCGAAGTACCGCTCCTGGAACGAACTGGCATCGTGACCGAGATCGACCGGTCGGCGCAGCGCGACCCGTCGTGGCCCGAGCGCGTCGAGATCTACGACACCACCCTGCGCGACGGGTCACAGCTCGAGGGCATCTCGCTGACGGTGGACGACAAGCTCCGCATCGCCGAGCAGCTCGATCGTCTGGGCGTCGGCTACATCGAGGGCGGCTGGCCGGGCGCGAACCCGAAAGACGACGAGTTCTTCGAGCGGGCCAAGACGGAGCTGAAGCTGAGCACCAGCGAGTTCGTCGCCTTCGGCTCGACCCGACGTCCGAAGGGCAAGGTCGACGAGGACACGACGCTCGCCAACCTCGTGGGCGCCGGCACCGGCGTCGTGTGCATCGTCGGGAAGTGCTGGGACTACCACGTCACCGAGGCGCTCAAGACCACCCTCGACGAGGGCGTCGCCATGGTGCGGGACTCCGTCGAATACCTCGTCGCCCAGGGCAAGCGGGTCTTCTTCGACGCCGAGCACTTCTTCGACGGCTACAAGCGCAACCCCGAGTTCTCACTCGCGGTCCTCGAGGCCGCGGCGATGGCCGGGGCCGAGGCCGTCGTGCTGTGCGACACCAACGGCGGGTCACTCCCGCGTGACATCGAGGCGGCCGTCGCCGCGGTCGTCGGCCATGTCGACTGCGCGGTCGGCATCCACCTCCACAACGACACCGGGTGCGGCGTCGCCAATGCGCTCGCCGCGGTGATGGCCGGAGCCACCCAGGTGCAGGGCACCATCAACGGCTACGGGGAACGCGTCGGCAACTGCGATCTCGTGCCGATCATGGCGAACCTCGAGCTCAAGATGGGCATCACCTGCCTGCCGGAAGGGCGCCTGGAGCACCTCACCTCCGTCGCCCATCACATCGCCGAGCTGGTGAACTTCACGCCGGATCCCCAACAGCCCTACGTGGGCGCGACTGCCTTCGCCCACAAGGCGGGGCTCCACACCTCGGCGCTCAGCCGCCGCTCCGATGCCTACGAACACGTCGCGCCCGAGGGCGTCGGCAACGGCACGCGGGTGCTCGTGTCGGAGATGGCCGGGCGTTCCACGCTCGAGATGAAGGCTGCCGATCTCGACATCGAGCTCGACGGGAAGGTGCTCGGCGACGTCATCGACACACTGAAGCGGCTCGAGCACGAGGGTTACCACTTCGAGGCCGCCGACGCGTCGCTCGAACTGCTGATGCGCGGCGCGGCGGGGTGGGTCCAGCCGTATTTCGAGCTGGAGTCGTTCTCGATCGACATGGCCCACCGCTCCGGTTCCGGAGCCCGCATGTGGAACGAGGTCACGGTCGATGTCGAGACCCAGGCCACCGTGAAGCTCTGGGTCGACGGTGAACGCAAGATGGCGGTCGGCGAGGGCAACGGTCCGGTCAACGCGCTCGATGCCGCCGTGCGCGCTGCGCTCAACGGCCGCTACCCGGCGTTGGATCGGGTGAGCCTCACCGACTTCAAAGTGCGGGTGCTCAACACCGAGCAGGGCACCGGCGCGGTCACCCGCGTCCTACTCGACAGCACCAACGGCGAACGCTCGTGGTCGACCATCGGCGTGTCCGAGAACATCATCGAGGCATCCTGGCAGGCGCTCGTCGACTCGCTGGTCTACGGGCTGCTTCACACCTCGTGATCAGCGAGCAGTAGCTCGTAGCCGGGTGCGCCGAAGGTCCGCGCCGCGGCGCGCCCTTCGGCCCGCAACCTGATCGCCTCGTCGCCGCGGCCCACGGCGTCCAGGCAGCCGGCGACGGGGCCGACCATCGGTCCGAGCGTGGTGGTGCCGACCCATGACCACCGGTCCGCCAGCGGTTCGATGTGGGGGAGGATTCGGGCGGCGAGATCGGGATCACCGAGCGCCGCCGCGGTGGCACCGAGGCAGTACAGCCCGCCGGTGAACGAGAAGTCACGGTCGAGGATCGCCAGGTCGTCGTGGGTCGCTCGGTCGAACGCGGCGCGGGCCAGACCCTCGTCGCCCGCTTCCGCCGCGGCGAAGGCGAGCGCGGCCTGCCAGGCACCGACGCCCGGTTGTTCGTCCGCGAGCGTCTGGAGATCGCCGAGCAGTTCCGCGGCGCGGCCGGCCACGAGTCGGAGCGCCAACAGGTGCACGCCGTAGACGGCGATGACCCGACTCGCGGCCACACAGTCGGCGAAGTCCAGCGACGCGGTGATGATCGCCTCGGACTCCTCGAGTCGGCCGTCGATCTGCGCCGCGGCCGCCCGCAGGTAGTGCATCTCCCACTCGCGGCTGCGTTCCTGGATCGCGGCGGCGA
Organism: Acidimicrobiales bacterium; assembly: GCA_021604885.1. GTDB lineage: Bacteria > Actinomycetota > Acidimicrobiia > Acidimicrobiales > Aldehydirespiratoraceae > JAJRXC01. The sequence continues at coordinate 452 of BQJV01000172.1, read as the reverse complement.
GTTTCTCCAGACGGCGGAGGTCGGTGCGCAGCTGGCACGAACCGATCTGCAGCGAGTTGCTGAACCGGATCTGATGGGCTTCCCACTCCACGTCGGGTCGCCGTAGCGCGGCGCCGATCTCGACGAGGCGGTCGGCGATCGCCGAGCGCTGCTCGAGGTCGCCGGGTTCGCTCAGGGTCATGTAGCTGAACGGCAGCACGTCGGCCCAGATCTCGGGCCGACCGTCGACGTCGGCGGCCTGCATCGCCAGCTCGAGAAGCTCCCGACATCGTTGGGTGTCGCCACCCATGCTGTGGACCATCGTCGCGGCCGCGGCGACGCGGGCCAGTAGGCCGGGCTCCGTGACGACGGCCAACGCGCGGTCGATGGCGGCCACGGCACCGGCGTCATTGGCGCCGGCCTCGGTGGTCGGCCCGAGTCGGCAGAGCTCGACGACGGCGCGGCCGTAGAGC
>BQJV01000171.1 GCA_021604885.1 Acidimicrobiales bacterium | reverse complement strand
ACGAACTGCTCGACCGCGCTGTAGCCCCGGCCGCCATACTCCTCGGGCCAGCCGACCGTCAGCCAGCCGTCGCGACCCATGCGGCCCACGATCTCGCGATGGACGGGGCCGCAGCCCTCCTCCTCGCCGAGCGCGTCACGCACGTCGTCGGTGAGCAGATCCGTGTAGTAGGCGCGTAGCTCGGCTCGCAGCGCCTCTTGCTTCTCGTCGTACCCGATGTACATGCGGGCCGTTCTATCGCAACCTGACGCGAGGTCAGGAATCAGGAAGCCGCTGGCCCTCGTGCTCCTCGAGGAACGTCTCGATGCGTTCGACGAGTGCCTGGAAGTGGCCCGCCATCGCGTGCAGGTCGTCGTCCTCGAAGTCCGCCAGGATGCCCTGGAGCGCGAACTGGGTGCGACGGTTGAAGATCTCGTGGCGGGCGCGGCCGGCCGCGGTGACCTCGACCTCGACCGCGCGCTTGTCGCCGTCGACGGAGCGGCGCTCGATGAAGCCCATCCCCTCGAGGCGAGCGATAGCCCGGGACGCGGTGGACGGGGTGACGTCCATGAACCCGGCGAGGTCGACGACACGGCACGGGCCGAGGGCGACGCAGGCTTCGATCACCCGGATGAGTCCGATGTCCATGCCATCGGGCCCCTCGCGGTAGATGTAGTCGCTCAGACGGGTGGCGGCGGCGCCACGGCGGATCTCCCGCCAGAGCTGGCCGATCTGGATGTGGATCTCGCTCACCGAGAGATCGGCGTCGAGTTCCGCTTCGAGGGGGTCGAGATCGGCTTTGCCGTCCCTGGGGGCGTCCATCAGGGCACTGTACGGAGTTCGTGGCGTGACCCCTCGTCAGGACCGTGAGTCGCTCGTCACCTCGACGCAGCCACGCAGCGTCATGTGAAATCGTTCACAAAGGGATCGTTGGTTGCTGCACGCATCTATTTCCTCGCTAGATTCGATCGGCCTATCCCCCGTCCCCCGGCAGAACGAGATCCCGCCATGGCCCGCTCCGTCAACCCGCGCATCATCGGCCGTCTGAGCCCGCTGGCCCGCACGGTGATGGCGCCGTCGTTGCGCACGCTCTGGCCGACGAGGATCGAGGGCCTCGAGCACGTCCCCGAGCTCGGTCCGGCGATCATCGCGCCCAACCATCTCTCCGAGTTCGACTCGCCGCTGCTGATGGGTGCGCTGCCCCGACAGATCACCTTCCTGGGCAAGGCGGAATATCTCGACGATCTCACCACCCGCTGGATCGTGCCCGCGATCGGCATGATCCCCATCGACCGCCGCGGCGGACGGGCGTCTCAGGACGCACTCGACGCCGCGACCACCCGCCTGGACCGTGGCGAACTCCTCGGCATCTATCCCGAGGGCACGCGGTCCCGCGACGGATTCCTGCATCGCGGCAAGACCGGCGTCGCCCGGCTCGCGTTGCGCACCGGTGCGCCGATCGTTCCGGTGGGCATCATCGGCACCGACCGGATCCAACCCTGCGACCAGGCGATGCCCACGCCCCGCCGCCGTGCGACCGTTCGCTTCGGTGCGCCGCTGGATCCGGACGACTACATCGAAATGCTGGGTCAGGAGACCGTGCACCGTCACCTGACCGATGACCTGATGCGTCGTATCCAACTCCTCAGCGGCCAGGCCTACGTCGACACGTACCCGGCCACCACCCGCTCCGACATCGCCGACCACGCCGTCGCTGCGGCCGGCTGAGGACTCCCCGATGGCCCGTTCCACTCCCGCCGCGATCTTCGACCTGGACCGCACGCTCGTCCCGTTCGCGTCCACCCAGGTCTTCCAGCGTCATCTCGCCGATGCCGGTCTCACGGACCGGCGTTCGTCGCCGCTGTCGGACCTCTTCTACAAGTCCTACGACCTCTTCGGCGAGAACGGCATGCTCGTGCAGTTCGGTCGCCTCGGGGCACGGACCGCCCGCGGGTGGAACATAGAGGCGGTGGCCCGCGCCGCCACGAAGGCCGCAGCCGAGATCGAGGAGGCCGTCCTCCCGTTCGCCCACGAGATCATCGCCGGGCACCGCGCCGCGGGTCGCACCCTCGTCATGGCCACGGCGACACCCCGACCGCTCGCCGAGCCGCTGGCCGCCCGCCTCGGCTTCGACCATCTCCTCGCCACCGGCTGGGGTGTGTCCGGCAAGGTCTTCAGCGGCGAGAACGACGGGCCCATGGTCTGGGGTCGCGCCAAGGGACGCGCCGTCAAGGCGCTCGCCGAAGACGAGAACCTCGACCTGGACGAGTCCTACGCCTATTCCGACTCCTACTTCGACGCCTCGATGCTCCACGCGGTCGGTCATCCGGTCGCCGTGAATCCGGACGTCCGCCTCGCCGCGCTCGCCACCGTCCGCCGCTGGGAGATCCGCCACTTCGACAAGCCGGCCGGTGTGATCAAGATCGCCGGCCGCGAACTGCAGGACCTGACCCGACCGTTCGTGCGGCCCGAACTCGTCCCGAACGCCCGCATCGAGCTCTCGGGACTCGAACACGTCCCGACCGAGGGCGGCGCCATCATCGTCGGCAACCACCGGAGCTACTTCGACCCGACCGTCATGTCGCTCGTGATCGCCCGCGCCGGCCGCAATGCCCGCTATCTCGGCAAGAAGGAGGTCTTCGACGTCCCGGTCCTCGGTGATCTCGCGGTCGCCGCCGGTGGCATCCGCGTCGATCGAGGCACGGGTTCCGACGAGCCGCTCGAGGCGGCGATCTCCGCCCTGCGGGCCGGCGACCTCGTGATGGTCATGCCCCAGGGCACCATTCCCCGCGGCCCGGCATTCTTCGATCCCGAGCTGAAGGGGCGCTGGGGTGCGGCCCGCATGGCCAAGGAAGCCCGCGTACCGGTCATCCCGGTCGGCCTCTGGGGTACCGAACAGGTCTGGCCCCGCAGCGCACGACTCCCGCAGCTCAACCTCGCCGATCCGCCGCTGGTGACCGCCACGGTGGGCCCTCCGGTCGATCTGAAGTACCGCAGTCCGGACACCGACACGAAGCGCATCATGGATGCCATCAGCGATCTGCTTCCGGACGCGTCTCGCATCCCCCACACGCCGACGCCGGACGAACTTGCCCGGACGTATCCCCCGGGCTACACCGGCGACCCCGATGCCGAGGACGACCGCCGTCCCGGGCACGACACCTGACTGCGACTTCGTTCCTGATGCCATCTGATCTCTCACCGGTGGAGCTCGCCCGCCGCACCTGGCACCTCGGCCTACTCGACCCGACCATGCCCGCCGCCGCGGTGGGTGCCTTCGCCGCAACCGGCCCCTCGCTGGCGCTGCCCTACACCATGGCCGCGCTCCGCTTCCCGAGGCGGGTCGCGATCACCGACGACATCGGCTCGCTCACCTACCTCCAGCTCCTGACCCGCATCGAGAAGCTGGCGGTCGCCCTGCGCACGGCCGGCATCGCGGCCGACGACCGCGTCGGGCTCCTGTGCCGGAACCATCGCGGGTTCGTCGAACTCAACGCGGCGCTCGCCCGCATCGGTGCGGTTCCCGTCTATCTCAACATCGGCTTCGGCGTCGATCAGCTCAAGGAGGTCGTCGCTCGGGAGAAGGCCGTCGTGGTTTTCCACGACGACGAGTTCACCGCCCTGGTGAACGATGCCGACTGCAGCTCCTATGTCGTCGCCCCGGAGGGCGATGCCGACTGGAGCGTGCCGGACCTCACGCCGCCCCGCATCCCGTTCAACCCACGCCTGCGCGCCGCGCCACCCACCGGCGTGCTCCTCACCTCCGGCACGACCGGCACGCCCAAGGGCGCCCGCCGCGGCACCGCGGTCGACGCCTCGGCCATCGGCGCCCTGTTCGCGCTCCCCCGTCGCCGCGGCGCCCGCAGCTATGTGGCGGCACCGCTGTTCCACGCATGGGGCCTCAGCCAACTGGCTCTCGGGGCGACCTTCGCCCAGGCGATCCGCATGCGTCGCGTCTTCGACGCCGAACGAACCATCGCCGACATGGGCCACCAGCGCACCGAGGAGCTGTTCGCCGTCCCGGTGATGCTCCAGCGCCTGCTCGATGTGCTGCCGGAAGGCGACTCCTTCATCGCCGGCAACCTGCGGCTCACCGCGACGAGCGGCTCGGCGCTGTCCGGCCCGCTCGCCCAGCGCTGGATGGACGCGTACGGCGACAACCTGCACAACTTCTACGGGTCGACCGAGGTCGGCCATGTCGCCGTCGCCACGCCCGCCGACCTTCGCCAGTCGCCCGGGTGCGCCGGCCGTCCGCCCCTCGGCGCCCACATCCGCCTGCTCGACGACGCCGGCCGCGAGGTGTCCAAGGGTCGCACGGGCCGCATCGTCGTCCGCAACGGCGCGCACTTCGAGGGCTACACCGGTGGCGGCAGCAAGCGCATCGTCGACGGCTTCATGGAGACCGGCGACGTCGGCCACATCGACGAACACGGCCTGCTCCACGTGACCGGGCGGGCCGACGACATGATCGTCAGCGGCGGCGAGAACCTCTTCCCGGGCGAGATCGAGGACTTTCTCCTCGGTCTCCCCGGCGTGATCGACGCCGCCGCCGTCGGCATCCCGGACGACGAATTCGGCCAGGTCGTCGGCGCCGTCGTGGTCCCACGGCCGGGCACCACGCTCGACCCGCACGCGGTGCGCTCGGCCGTCAAAGCCTCGCTGGCCACCTTCAAGGCACCCAAGCGGGTGCTGGTCGTATCCGACATTCCCCGCAACGCCACGGGAAAGATCCGGCGCAATCGCGTCCAGGAGCTGCTCGATGCGTCGTAGCCCAAATGGTCCATCGACCGGCGCGGAACGCACCGATACGCTGCGCGCCGAGGTGAGAAACGTGCTTGAAAGCGACGGACGACTGCCGATTCCGGCAGGCCATCGGGTGCTGCTGCCCGGACGGGGCACCACCTTCGTGCGCGAGCTCAACCAGCGCGACGACGGCCCCACGGTGCTGCTCGTACACGGATGGATGGCGTCGGGCGGGCTGAACTGGCTCACGACGTTCGAGCCGCTGGAAGACGACTTCCACGTCCTGGCGGCGGACAACCGCGGTCACGGACGCGGCATCCGCACCCGCTCCCGCTTCACCATCGCCGACGCCGCCGACGACCTCGCCGCCCTCCTCGACGCACTCGCGATCGACGAGGCGATCGTCGTGGGCTACTCACTCGGCGGCCCGATCGGCCAGGAGCTGTGGCATCGCCACCCCGACCGCGTCGCCGGACTGGTCTTCGCCGCGACCGGCTTCGACCTCGTACAACACGGCGGCGCCCGCTTCGCCATGGGCGGTGCCGCCGCCATGCTCGCGGCCGGCCTGCGGGCCGGTGCCGCGCCGACGACCTTCCCCGCGGCCCTCGCCCGCCAGGTCACCCGTGACGTGCGCGGGGCCAACCGGCCGCAGACGCTCACGAAGTGGGCCCGCGCCGAGATGCAGCGTCACTCCTGGCGCATGGTCAGCGAGGCCGGCTTCGCGATCGGGACCTACTCGTCGTCCGACTGGATCGGCTCGATCGACGTGCCGACGGCGGTCGTCGTCACCCAGCGCGACCGTGCCGTCCCGCCCGAGGCGCAATACGGCCTCGCCGCCGCGATCCCCGGCACGAAGCTCTACCGCTACGACGGCGGACACATCGCGTGTGTCGAGGACGGCTTCGGCGCCCTGATGGCCGAGGCGATCACCGACGTGGCCGAGCGGGCCGAACAGCTCGTGCCCGACACCGCGGTCGTCGACCTTCGTGAGCACGCCCGGGCGAAGGTGGCCGCACGATGATTCCCGAACTCTTCACGATCCTTGCCGGCTTCGGCTTCGTCGCCGCGCTGGTCGCCAACGGGAAGCCGCCCGTGATCCTCGGCCTGCCGAGCACGATCACGGGTTTCTTCATGGCCGAACTGGGGCGGGCGCTCATACCCGTCCAGATCGTGGTCACCGGCATCTGGATTGCCATCGGGGCACTCGACGAGTCCATCGGCTTCGTCGGGCTCGCGCTCACCGTGGGTGGCTGGCTCCTGCTCGGCCTCGCGGATCGACGCTCGCGCCGCGTACCGGACGTCCTCCACGAGCAGGTGCCGGCGTTGCGCACGCTCGACGTCGACCGGACACCGGTGCGTCTGCGTACGACCCTGCGTCCGTCGTTCGAGGGCGTGGAGATCCGCCGCAACGAAACCTACGGGCCCGAAGCCCGCAACCACGCCGACGTCTACCTCCCCGCCAACTGCGTCGACGCGCCGATCGTGCTCCAGATCCACGGTGGTGGCTGGGTGAGCGGCAAGAAGGAGCAGCAGGGTCAGCCCCTGCTCTCGCACTTCACCGACCAGGGATGGATCGGTGTGGCGATCAACTACCGCATGGGGCCCAAGCATCGGCTCCCCGCCGCCGTCCACGACGTCAAGCGGGCGATTGCGTGGATCCGCGAGCAGGCGCCCTCCTGGGGCGGCGATGCGGACCGCATCCTCGTCACCGGCGGCAGCGCCGGAGGACATCTCACGGCGCTGGCGGCACTCACGGGCGACGACCGGTCGCTGCAGCCGGGATTCGAGGACGCCGACTGCTCCGTGGCCGCGGCCGCACCCATGTACGGCGTGTTCGACATGACCGACGCCGCCGGCCACCGGGGCCGCTCCCGGATGACTCCCTTCCTCGATCGCATGGTGATGAGCACCAGGCACGCCGACGATCCGGTGGGCTGGGATGCCCTCTCGCCGATCACCCGCCTCCACGCCGACATCCCGCCGACGTTCGCCGTCAGCTGCGCCTACGACACCCTCGTGCCGATCGCCGAGAGCCGCGACTTCGGTCGGGCACTCGTCGAGGTCAGTCCGGACAGCCACTTCGTCGAGCTGCCCCATGCCCATCACGCGTTCGACGTGATCGGCGGCGTGCGCGCCACCCACGTGATCCGCGCCGTCGAGCGATGGGCGAGCTCGGTCGTCGCCCGCGGTCCGGTCGATGCCTGAACTCCACGCCCTCACCGGCGATGCGCTGGCCGAGGACCGGGTCGAGCTCGTCCACGG
>BQJV01000170.1 GCA_021604885.1 Acidimicrobiales bacterium | reverse complement strand
GTCGGCGGCGATGAGGAGGGCGGCGGCAAGGGTCGGATCGTGGTCGTGGAGGAAGACCGACGCGTTGCGCAAGGTGGTCCAGAGCTGGGTCCACCCACCGGCTCGGAGCCAATGGTCGACGAGCCCGCTGCATCGATGCGCGGCCCCGACGCGATCCCCGGCGCTGTCCATGGCGGTGCACAGTGTCACGCCCGCGACACCGGCGACGAAGCTCGCACCGACCTCCTCGGCGAGCTCGACCGCACGGGTCAGCAGCTCGATCGTGTCGGGGTCGTGGCGGATCCTCGCGACCTCGCCGAGGACATAACACCCCCACGCCTCGCCCAGGGGATGGTCGTTGGAGCGGATCTCCGCCAGTAGCACCTCCATCGCCGTGCGCGCGCCGTCCGGGTCGCCCGCGTAGGCCTGCGTGAGCGCCACGTTGGCGAGGTCGTGTACGTCGCCGTCCACGTCGACCCGGGCGCGCCACATCCGGCCGGCGTCCGCGAGTTCGCCGCGGAACAACATCGCCGTGGCGAGATCGCTCAGGCTCGCCGCCAGCACCCAGTCGTCCAGGCCGTCTTCGGCGAGCGCCGCCTCGGCTCGCATCGCACTTTCCTCGATTCGTCCCCGCCGCCACGCGGCTTGCGACCTCACCGCTTGGACTCGCGCGCGATCGACACCGCGGAACATGTCGGGGTCCAGTTCGTCGCACCAGGACCACAGCTCCGAGACGTTGCGCATCCGCCCCCAGTCGTTGAGGTTCACCGATATCGCGAGGAGGTCCCCGTGCCGACCGGCGCGGTGCATCACCGCTCGTGCCTCACGGAGGTTGGCCAGTTCCTGACGGATCTGCTCGTTCCACTCCCGTTCACGCGCTCGGCGCTCCTCCCGCATGGTTTCCGTCACGTCCAGCGCGCGCCGAACCGTGAGCTCCTCGGCGACTTCGAGTTCGCCGGCCGTGGTCAGCAGGTCGATGCCGAAGGTCCGCATGGTCTCGAGCATCGGGTAGCGGGTACCGCTCGGCGTCTCTCGTCGCAGGAGCAGCGAGGACTCCACGAGTCCGTTCAGCGCCTGCAGCGCGTCGCTGTCGAGATCGATCTGGGTGGCGAGCCATTCCACGCCGTCGACGGGCAGCCCGGCGGGATAGACCGACATGAATCGGAAGAGGCGCTGGCAGGCGGGCGGCAGCAGTTCGTAGGACCAGTTGAGCGTCGTCCGCAACGTCCGATGCCGGTCGTCGCCCGTGCTGCGTTGACTCCCGAGAAGGTCGAGCCGCCGATCCAATCGCTCCACGAGATCGGCGACGCCGAACGTGCCGAGTCGCCCGGCCGCGAGTTCGATGGCGAGGGGCATGCCGTCGAGCGCAGCGCAGAGGGTGGCGACGGGACCGACGACGTCCGGGTGCAGGTCGAAGTCGTGCTGCACGCGCCGGGCCCGGTCACAGAAGAGGGCGATCGCCGCGTTCTGCGCTGCGAGCTCGGGGGTCGGTTGATCGTCCGTCAGGATCAGGAGCGGGAGCGGGGCGAGCCGAAAGATCACCTCCTCGCGGTGCTCGAGCGGAACCCGGCTCGTGGCCAGCAGCCGGATGTCGTCGACGTCGGCGAGGATGCGAGTCACGAGCCGACCTGCCGCGTCCGCGACGTGCTCGCAGTTGTCGATGATGAGGAAGGTCCGACGGCCGCTCAGGTAGTTGGTGCAGGCCGTCGTGACATCGTCGGCCGCGCCCGCCTCGACGCCGATCGCCAACGCGAGCGCGTCGCCCAGCGCGTCCTCGTCGCGCACGGCTGCGAGGTCGACGAAGACGGCGTTGTCGACCTGCCGACCGAGCTCGACCGACAGGCGGGTCTTGCCCATGCCTCCGGCACCGAGGATGGTCACCAGTCGGTGGTCCCGGGTGAGCGCGTCCAGATCCTCGAGCTCGCGGGCACGGCCGTAGAGCGCGCCCGCCGTTGCCGGAAGCCGCGTCGAGCGTCCGGCCCCCGGTGACGCAGGGGCTCGTTCGGTGACCTCGGCAACGAACTGGTAGCCGGTGCCGTGCACCGTGCGGATGACCCGTTGGGTGCGGCCGTCGTCACCGACGGCGGCCCGCGCCGCCTTGATCCGGCTGGTGAGCGCCGATTCGGACACGAACCGACTGCCCCAGACGAGGTCGAGCAGCTCCTCTTTGGGGATGACGCGGTGGCGCTCGGTGATCAGCGCGGCGAGGACATCGAACACCTGCGGTTCGACATGGACCACATCGCCGTCGGCCACCAGTCGACGCGTGTCGGTGCACAGGTCGAGCTCGCCGAATCCGTACCGCATGCCGCGCGACACTACCGCCGTCCCTCGCCGCGCTCCGGCGCCGCCGTTCAACGACTCCCACAAGACGATCACCGACCGCAACAACAGGTGTCTGACACCCGCAACATTTCGAGCACCGTCTAGGCGGCGGCAACGCGGGGGTGGCGCGCGGCGAAATGCTCGAGGACGGCGTTGTGCTCGATGGACATGGCCTTGCCCATGTGGAAGTGACGCTCGGGCAGTTCGTCGATCGTCCAGCTCCAGTCGACGATCGACTCGAGCGCATCGAACAAGCCGGCGGACAGGCGGTCTCGGGTCGACCCGTAGGCCGCGAGGTTACCGTCGACGATCGCGTCGGCGAGCAGCTCTGCGTCGCGAAGCGCATCGGAGATGCCGTGCGCCGCGGCCGGATCCTTGAAGTAGCCGGCGTCCCCGACGAGGGCCCAGCCGTCACCGACAGGCCGGCGGAACTGACCGAGGTGTCCGGGGAAGGTCCGGAACGGACCGGCCGGATCGCCGCCGCGAGCCGCGTCGGCCACGGCGGGATCGAGCTCCTCGAGGCTCTCCCAGAACAGCGACTCGACATCGTGGCGGGCGGTGGCGAACTCGGTCGGCCGAAGCGACGAGAACAGGCAGTGCACGCCGTCGTTCGTCGGGATGGCGCCACCCAGGCGAGTCGGACGGTTGATCCAGCGGTACTCGTCATCCGCGAGATCGCAGCCGGATATGTAACGCATGACCACGGCGTTCGCCGCCCGCCCTCGCCGGACGATGGGGGCGTCGACCTCGCGGGCGACCTTGCTGTGGAGCCCGTCGGCGCCGATGACGATGTCGGCCAGTACCGTGCGCTCGCTGCCGGCTGCGTCGCGAAGGCGGACGCCGTGGACGCGCCCCGCGTCATCGCGTACGAGCGAGGTGAGCGCCGTGTCGTGGTGGACTTCGGCGCCGGCCGCTCGAGCCGCGTCCACGAGGATCGGGTCGAGCACCGTGCGGCGCGGCGCGTAGAGCCCCTCGGCGTCACCCTCCGGGCGGATGTCGACCGACACTTCATGGTCGGGATAGGCGAAGACCGTGCGGCGAATGGCCGGCGTTCCGGCATCGACGAGCGCCGGGACGATGCCCCAGCGGTTGAGCTGTGAGACCGCTTGGCGCATCAGTGCGTGGCTCGACAGCGTGTCGCTGCCGGCGGCCGATCGGTCGACCACGAGAACGTCGAGGCCGGCGCGGGCCAGCAACATCGCGGTCGACGCGCCGGCGGCGCGAGCGCCGACGATCACGGCGTCGTAGTGGGAGGGGGACTGGTTCATGATGGTGCTCCGTGGGGTCGGCGGCCGGTCGTCAGACGACGAGCGGCACACGATCGAGATGGTTGGACAGGTGGTCGGCGAGGTCGGCGGCGTCAGCGCCGGCCCCATCGATGAAGGTGGACTTGCGGCGACGCAGGAACGGCAGGCCCAGGGCGTAGAGGCCGTGTTCGGCATCGATGACGCCGCCGTCGTGGCGAATCTCGCCGCGCTCGTCGAAGACGCGTTCCTGCAGCCACGGGTAGTTGGGTCGGAAGCCGGTCGCCCAGATCACCGTGGAGATCCCCTCGGCGTCGAGATCGATCGTTGCCGGGGTGGCCGGCGCGTCGACGCGGGCGGGGCGGTACGGCGGCTCGAGTTCGTCCTCGATGCCGCACTGGTGGGCAACCGCGTCGCACCGGTCGAGCAGCCGCGACAGCTTGTCGTCTGCGTGCGCACAGCGTTCGGCGACGAGGTCGTCGAAGCGAACGTCGGTGCCGTCGATGTCGGTCACCCGGCCGGCGAGCCGGACGCCCTGGTGCTGCAACAGACCGAGGTCCACGCTGCGCTGGTCGGGGGTGCCCACGATCTGCAGGGAGGGTGCGCGCCGGGCCCGCTCGATGTCGGCGACCTCGTCGTAGCGGGTGTCGAGAATGCCGGTGGTGTCGAGCCACCACTGAATGTCCATGCCTCGGTAGGTCCGCGGCAGGCGGACGTGGCGGGATACGGCGAGTGTCACGTCGCGGCCGGCGCGTCGGAGCTCGTCGGCGAGCTGTGTGCCCGACGCCGAGGCACCGACGACCAGCACACCGCCCGGGGCCAGCTGCGCCGGGTTGCGATAGTGGATCGGGGACAACTGGTCGATGTGGTCGGGCAGGGCGGCAGCGACGTCCGGGATGTCCGGCGTGCTGCAGGCGCCCGTCGCGATCACGACGGTCCGGGCGAACCAGAGATCGTCGTCCGTGCGGACTTCCCAGCCCGCGAAACCGCCGCCCATGCGGCGCACGCTGCGGACAGAAGTGTTGGTGTGGATGGGGGCGTCGATCTTGTCGGCGTACTCGCCGAGGTAGCCCACGAGTTCGCCGGCGGACATGTAGCCGTCGGGGTCGGTGCCGGTGTACTGCCAGTCGGGAAGCCGCGTCTGCCAGTTCGGTGTGAGGAGTCGGAGCGAGTCCCACCGTTCGGTGCGCCACGAGTTGGCCACGTCGCCTCGCTCGAGGATCACGTGGTCGATCTTGCGTTCGGTGAGCGAACGGCTCATGGCGAGGCCGCACTGGCCGGCGCCGATGATGAGTGCGGGGGTGTAGGGCATGGCTCGACTCCGTCGTTTCGGGCCGCCGACGACGACCGGGTCAGGGAGTCCCGCGTGGGACGTGTTGCCTGACCCGGTCGCATCGGGCGGGGTTCAGGACGCGACCTCGATCGCGATCGGGGTTTCGTTGCTGATGACGTCGAAGACGGCGCTGCGCTTCTGCGACTGGGCGACGAGCTTCGCGATGTCCTCCGCCGACGCGTCCGCGTCGACCGTGAACGTGACGGTGATGCCGTCGAAGCCGTTGCGGACGTCGCGATCGGCACCGAGGATGCCGCGGATGTCCATGGAGCCGCCGATCTCGGCCGTGACCGAGTGCAGCTGGATGCCGCGGTTCTGGGCGACGCTGGCGACGCCGGCGGTCAGGCAGCCGGCGAGGCCGGCCAGCACCATCTCGGTCGGGGTGACGCCGTTGTCCGTGGCGGCGAAGAGCTCCGGGTGATCGGTGTCGAGCTCGTAGGCCTCACGGTGCGACTGCTCGCCCTGGAGTCCGTGGAACTTCTCGATCGTGGAACGCGTGTGGGCGCCGTTGACCCACTCGCTCGACGCCTTCCAGACGAACGCGGCGAGCGCGGGTTCGGCCGCTACGTGCTCCTTGGCGCCCAGGAGGGCCTCGACGTTCACGCCGTTGTCCGCCGTGGGGGTATCGGTGATGCTCATTGGATTCTGCTTTCGGTTGGTCGGAGCCGGTCGGCCCCGTGGTTGATGACCCCACCCTGAAGGACCGGCGAACGCAGGTCTTGAAGACCGTCTGGAGAACATCTGGAGAACCTGAAGATCCGATCTCCAGATCGTCTCCAAGACCTCTGACCAGCCATTTCGTACGAATGAGGGCATGCAGAACTCACATGCCCTTCCCGCCCATGACATCGAGGGCGACATTCCCCGGCGACTGCTCGGCGTCTGGGCCCATCCCGACGACGAGGCGTACCTGAGCGGCGGTCTCATGGCCGAGGTCGTCGCCCGCGGCGGCACCGTGACGGTGCTGGCCCTGACCGACGGCGAGCTCGGTTTCGCGGACGACGACGAACGCCCGCACGCCGGCCGCTCGATGCTGCGCCGCGCCGAATTGCGCGAGGCGATGGCCACGATCGGCGTCACCGACGTCCGCTTCGTCGGCGCGCCCGACGGCTCGCTCGACCGGCTCGACACCGGGATTGTCGCGGACGAGATCGTGCCGGTGATGAAGGAGGTGCGTCCTGAGCTCACCGTCACGTTCGGACCGGACGGGATGACCGGCCACGGCGATCATGTCGCGTGTGGGTTGGCCACCACGTCGGCCTGGCTCGACACCGGTATCGGCGAACTGCGCTTTGCCGCGAAGACGACCGATTGGCTGGACGAGTGGCGTCCGTTCCACGACGCCGTCGGCGCGTGGATGACCGACGAGCCCACGGGCGTGTCGCCGGCGGATCTCGATCTCGTCCTCGACGTGCGGGGCGCGGCCCTCGCCACCAAGCGAGCCGTGCTGCGCTGCCATGCCAGCCAGACCGAGCCGCTGGCGGGCCTCATGGGCGAGTCCGACTATCTCCGCTGGATCGACCAGGAGGCCTTCCGTTCGCCGACCTCGGAGGAGTTGTTGCAGGCGGTCGTCTCGGCTGAGTGGGGATCTCCCTGGACGCCGAAGACCTGTCGTCCGAGAGCGGTTGCGGCATGACGACCGCCACGAACGTACGGGTCCGCCGCGGCGGACCGATCGGGCAGGGCGTGCGCGACACGGTGCCGCTCGCGCTCCCGATCGTGCCGTTCGCCCTCGCGGTCGGTGCCGCAACGGCGGACGCGGGCATCTCCTTCACGGCCGGGTACCTGGGTGCGGCGATCCTCATGGCGGGGAGCTCCCACCTCGTGCTGACCGAGACCCTCGGCGACGGCGGCACGCTGATCGCAGCGGCAGGCGCCGCGGTCCTCGTCAGCGCTCGGTTCGCGCTCTATTCCGCGGGGCTGGCCCACTGGTTCGCCGCCGGCTCACGGCGGCGGAGTCTGCTGCTCGCGTTCCCGCTCGTCGACCAGCAGTTCCTGCTGTGTCAGCAGCGGTTCACCGACGAGGACGACGACGACTGGCGGGTCCGCTACTACCTCGCGGTGAGCGGCGTGCTCATCGCCACGTACTTGGGATCGCTCCCCCTCGGG
>BQJV01000169.1 GCA_021604885.1 Acidimicrobiales bacterium | reverse complement strand
GCCTCGTGCTCGTGACCCACGATCGGCATGTGCTCGACGCGCTGACCACGCGCATCCTCGAACTCGACCGGGGATCGTCGTACCTCCACGACGGCGGCTACGCGGGCTACCTCGAGGGCCGGGCGGCGCGGGAGGAACGGGCGGCGGCGACGGAGTCGACCCGTCGCAACCTCGCCCGTCGTGAGCTGGCCTGGCTCCGTCGGGGCGCCAAGGCGCGGACCCGCAAGAGCCGGTCCCGCGTCGAACGGGCCCACGAGTTGATCGAGGGCGGGCCGCAGGGTGCCGCCCGCGAGGGGGATCTCGATCTCGCCCAGCTCCACAAGGGCACGCCTCGTCTCGGCGATCAGGTGATCGAGCTCCATGAGGTCACGGTCGGTTTCGAGGACCACGAGCCGTTGGTGACCGGGCTGGACCTCCTTCTCGACCGACGGGAGCGGCTCGGGATCGTCGGTGCGAACGGCAGCGGCAAGTCCACCCTCCTCGACGTGATCGCCGGACGGCGCGCGCCGCTCGACGGCCGGGTGGTCTTCGGGCCCACGGCGCAGGTCGCCCTGCACGATCAACGCGGTCGCGACCTCCCGCCGCAGAGCAAGGTCCGCGACCTGATGGCGGGCGACGGTGCGGAGCCCGACTGGTGGGACATCGCCCTCCTGGAGCGCTTCTGGTTCGACCGGGACACGCAGCATTCGCCGGTGGAGCTCCTGTCGGGTGGCGAGCGGCGCCGGATCCAGCTCGTCCTCACCCTCGCCTCGAAGCCCAACGTGCTCCTGCTCGACGAGCCCACGAACGATCTCGATCTCGACACCCTGCGGGCGCTCGAGGACTTCCTCGACGACTGGCCGGGTGCGGTCATCGTCGTGAGTCACGACCGCACGTTCCTCGACCGCACCGTCGACGACGTGCTCGTCATCGACGGTGGGCGGGCCCAGCGCTGGCCGGGTGGCTACGCCCAGTGGCTCGAGGACCGGCGTACTTCCGGCCGCCGGGGGAGTGTGGCGACCACGGAGGAACGCCCGCAGCCCGCGGTCGCGAAGGACGCGGCGTCGGGTGGGGGCGGAGGAGGCCGCTCTCGCAGCACGATCCGCCACCTGCTGAAGACCGCCGAGAAGGCGATGGCGCAGGCGCAGCGACGGCGTGAGGCGCTCGACGACGATCTGGCCGCGGCGGGCACCGATCATGTGCGCCTCGCGGACGTCGGTCGGGAGATCGCCGAGGCGGATGAGGTACTCGCTCAGGCCGAGGAACACTGGCTCGAACTGTCCGAGGAGTTGGACGGGGAATGACGCTGCTTCCGGCTCTCGCGTTCGCCCGCTCGGCCGAGGAGCGCGTCAGCCGAGAACTCTCGTGGACGCGGCCGGACGAAGCGTTCTTCGCCGCAGGGGCGTGCCATCAGCTCGCGTACGTCATGGCGTCCCGCAGCCCGGGCGCGGCGATCGTGCACCTCCGTCCCCGAGAACGCGGGGGAGACCACATGGTCGTGCAATTGGACGACCGGGCGTTCGATTTCAACGGGTGGAACGATGTTGCCGCAGTGATCGACGTGAACGCTGCCGCGGCACGAGAGCGCTACGGGGCGGACTGGAGCTTCGACCGCATCGTCGTCCCCGGCGACCTCGCCGGATTCGAGTCGTACTGCCGGTCGCACGAACATCGCCTTGCAGCGGACTTCGCGGGGGATGTGGTGGCGCGCGCAGAGATGTACATCGCCGGTCGCTCGCTACCCTGATCGTCATGACCGACACGGCCACCCCTGAGACGGAATCCGGCCCCGGCGAGGTGCTCATCGTCACCGAAGCCGCCCGCGCCACGGTGATGGACATCCGGGCCCAGGAGGACGACGCCGACACCCTGGGGCTGCGCGTCGAGGTCACCGGCGCCTCCGGTGTCGACTACACCTACGACCTCTCGCTCGAGTCGATCGCCGAGGCGGCCGAGGGGGACCACATCCGTGAGCACGAGGGTCTCACGGTCATCGTGCCGGCCGACAGCATCAGCGCCCTCACCGGCGCCACGCTCGACCTTCCGTCCGTGGCCGGTCAGGGCGGGCTCGTGATCCGCAACCCGAACCGCCCCAACCCGCTGGGCGATCTCGGCCAGCTGGAGCTCGTGGGCGACGCGGCCGAGAAGGTCACGATCCTCCTCGCCGAGCGCATCAACCCGGCGCTGGCCTCCCACGGCGGTTTCGCCGAGCTCGTCGGTGTCGAGGGCGACAAGGCGTTCGTCACGATGGGCGGCGGTTGCCAGGGCTGCGCCATGAGCGCGGCCACGCTGCGCGAGGGCATCACGAAGGCGATTCTCGAGGCGATTCCCGAGATCACCGAAGTGGTCGACACCACCGACCACGACCAGGGCGAGAACCCCTACTACAGCTAGAGCAGTTCGCGAACGCTCGCCGCGATGCCGGTGGCATCGAGGCCGAAGCCCGCGTGGATGCTGTCCGGATCGCCGTGGGGGACGTATTCCGTCGGGACGCCGAGCACACGCACCCGACAATCGGCGTCGCGTTCGCCGAGCGCGTCGCGCACGCCGGCACCGGCACCACCGACGCGCAGACCGTCCTCGACGGTGACCACCACTCGATGGCCGGCGGCGTCGTCGATCATGGCCGGGTCCAGCGGCGCGACCAGTCGCGGGTCGTAGACCGTCGCGTCGATGCCGTCCTCGGCGAGCAGGGCCGCCGCGGCCTGCACCGCGGGGAGCATCTGGCCGAATCCGAGCAGTGCGACCGAACCGTCACCGTTGTGGAGCTTGCGTGCACCGAGGCCGGTGCCGACCTCGTGATCCGCCACGTGGGCCGCCTTGCCGCGTGACCAGCGGATCGCGACCGGGCCGTCGGTGAGACCCATCGCGTCCTCCATCATCTGCTGGAGCTCCTGATAGCTCGACGGCGCGAAGACCGTCATGCCCGGCACCTTGGTGAGCAGGACGAGGTCGAGGATGCCGTGATGCGATGCGCCGTCGGGCCCGGTGATACCGGCGCGATCGAGGCAGAAGATGACCGGCTGGCCGTGGAGGCCGACGTCCAGGTTGACCTGATCGAACGCCCGGGTGAGGAAGGTGGCGTAGACCGCGATCAGCGGCCGAAGCCCGCCCATCGCCATGCCGGTGGCTGCGGTGACGGCGTGCTGTTCGGCGATGCCGACATCGATACAGCGACCGGGGAACCGTTCGCGGAACGGGAGGAGGCCGGTGGAATCCGGCATGGCGGCCGTGATGGCGACGAGCTCGGGGTGCTGATCACCCAGCTTGACGAGCGCCTCGGAGAAGGCCGCGGTGTACGACCCCTCCTTCATCGACGGTGTGTCGGCGAGACCGGGCTTCGCGTCGTGCATGTTCTTCACGTCGTCCTGCTCGGCCGGCGCGTAGCCGCGGCCCTTCTGCGTGAGGACGTGGACGACGACGGGGCCTTCGAACTCCTTGGCGTTCTGCAGTGCCTCCTCGACCGAGGCGATGTCGTGCCCGTCGAACGGGCCCATGTAGCGCACGCCCAGGTCCTCGAAGAACGCCGACGGCTCCCACATCTCACGGACGGCCGCCTTGGACATCTTCAGCCCGCGCCCGATCTGCTCACCGACCCACGGAATGCGCTCGGCGATCTCCTCGATCTTGGCCTGGCGACGCATGTACGTCGGGTTGTTGCGGATCTTGACGAGGCTCTCGGAGAGCTTCGAGACCGTCGGCGCGTAGGACCGGCCGTTGTCGTTCAGCACGATGACGACGTCGTTCTCGCTGTGGCCGAGGTTGTTGAGCCCCTCGAACGCCATGCCGCCCGTCATGGCGCCGTCGCCGATCACCGCGACGACCTCGCGGCGAGCGTCGTTCGCCTGGAACGCGGTGGCGAGTCCGTGAGCGTAGGAGAGCACCGTGGACGCGTGACTGTTCTCGATCCAGTCGTGGGCCGATTCGCTGCGGGAGGGATAGCCCGAGAGCCCACCGGTCTCACGAAGCGTGCGGAAATCATCGAGTCGTCCGGTGAGGATCTTGTGGGCGTAGGCCTGGTGGCCGGTGTCCCACAGGATCGCGTCGTGGGGTGAGCGGAACACCCGGTGCAGGGCGATGGTGAGCTCGACCGCGCCGAGGTTCGAGCCGAGGTGGCCGCCGTGGACGTTGATGGAGTCGATGATCGCGTGGCGGATCTGATCGGCGAGGTCGTCGAGCTCGTCGTAGGAGCGCCCCTGGAGGTCCTCCGGACCGGTGATTGCGTCGAGCAGCATGAGCCTTGCCTCGGGAATGGCGTGGTGGTCGCCGGTTTCCTATCCGCCGTCGAGCGTACCGCTCGACGCCGCGGGAACGAGGACGCGACCGGGCAGGAGCCGGGACAACGGGCGGGCGAGCAGGAGTCCGGCACCGAGCGCGATGAGGCCGCCGACGGCGTCGAACCAGTAGTGGTTGGCGGTCACGACGATCGCGAACAGCGTGAGGAACGGGTAGACGGCGATCGAGACGCGGGCCCAGCGCCGCCGCAGCACCGGGTAGAGAGCGAGCGCGCACCAGGTGGCCCACGCGATGTGCAGCGACGGCATCGCTGCGTACTGGTTGGAGATCGACTCCATCGGGCCGTTCTCGAAGTTCCAGAGCCCGCCCGGGTCCACGAGCGTGTCGACGTATTCGTGCTCCAGCGCACAGGCGCCGTACTCCGACGCGCATGCGGCAAGCAGTCGCGGCGGCATCAGGGGGAAGAAGGCGAAGCCGATGAGCGCGACACCGGTGGTCGCCGCCAGCGTGGATCGCATGAAGATGTAACGCTGGGGGAACTTCAGGAACAACCACACCATCGCGAAGATGGTGACGCCGAAGTGGAAGCTGCCGTAGAAGGCGTTCCAGAAGACGATGAACGCGTCCCAGTCGAGGAACGTTCGCTGGATCCACTCCTCGTGGTAGAGCCCGATCCCCTTCTCGATGTCGATGATCCGGATGGCGTTGTCGAACGATTCCTGGAGACTGTCGCCACCGAGAGCCGACCCGAACTGGTTCCGGACCATCGAGTAGATGATGTAGAAGGCGATCGTTATCCCGCCCTCGACCCACCACTTGAGCCCGGCATCAGCGGGACCGGCGTCGTCGGTGTCAGGGTCGGTGGAGGGGATCATCGTCTGGGTCGTCACCGTCGCTCCGCGGCGCGCTCGGGGAACCGGTCGGCGGTACCATAGCCAACCCCCGGCCCAGGAGGTCCCCAGGTGCTCGACCACGAACTCATCAACCGCACACTCGGCGCCGCGCTGCGTACCGGAGGCGAGTTCGCGGAAGTGTTCGTGGAGGACAAGCGCTCGTCGTCGGCCACCCTCGACGATGGCCGGGTCGAAGAGCTCACCAGCGGCCGCGACCGTGGCGCCGGTATCCGCGTCGTCGTCGGCGACACCACCGGGTTCGCTCACACCGCCGATCTGTCCGGGACGGGTCTGCGCAATGCCGCCGATGCCGCAGCGGCTGCCGCCCGTGGTGGCGGTGGCGGCGTGCGGGAGGTCGCGGTCACGCCGGTCGACACCCCCCGCACCAACGGCGCCCGCATCGCCCCGGAGGATGTCGCCAAGGCCACGAAGGTCGAACTCCTGTCGTTGGCCGACGCGGCGGCGCGTGGCGAGGGCAACGCGATCACCCAGGTGTCGGCCCGCTACGGCGACAGCCGACGCCGGATCCTGGTCGCGAACAGCGACGGGCTCCTCGCCGAGGACGACCAGGTCCGCACCCTCTTCTCGGTCTCGTGCGTTGCCACCGGCGACACCGGCCTCCAGACCGGCCGGGAGTCCACCGGCCGCACGATCGGTTTCGAGCTCTTCGACGAGGCAGATGTCGAGGACATGGCCCGACGGGCCGCCGGTCGGGCGATCACCAAGCTCGCGGCCCGGCCCGCACCATCGGGCGCGATGCCGGTGGTGGTCGGCCCCGGCGGCGGCGGCGTGCTCTTCCACGAGGCATGCGGCCATGGCCTCGAGGCCGATCTCGTCGCCAAGGCGGCGTCGGTCTTCGCCGGTCGTGTCGGTGAGGAGGTCGCCACGCCGCTCGTCACGCTCGTCGACGACGGCACGATGGCCGGCGAGTGGGGCCACTTCACGATCGACGACGAGGGTCGACCCGCCCACCACAACGTGCTGATCCAGGACGGGGTGCTCACCGACTACATGTGGGACCACCTGCGGGCCCGCAAGGAGGGCCGGCCGAGCAGCGGCAACGGTCGCCGCCAGAGCTATCAGCACCTCCCGATGGTGCGGATGACCAACACCTACATCGAGAACGGGTCCGATGACCCGGCCGACATCATCAGCAGCACGGACAACGGGATCTATGTCGCCCAACTCGGCGGCGGCCAGGTCAACACCGCCACCGGCGACTTCGTATTCGGCATGACCGAGGCGTACCTGATCGAGAACGGCGAGATCACCGAACCGATCCGTGAGGGCAACCTCATCGGCAACGGCCCGGAGGTCCTCACCCGGATCGACGCGCTCGGCGACGATTTCGCCATGGGTTCGCCGGGCACCTGCGGCAAGGACGGCCAGGGTGTCCCCGTCGGCGACGGCACGCCGACGCTTCGGGTCACCAGCCTCACCATCGGCGGCACCGCCGCCTGATCTGCGAGCAGCCGAACGGATCGATGACCGATGACTGAACTGATCGACATCGCGACCCGCGTCGTGGGGTGGGCGGAGGCCGGCGAACAGGTCGAGGCCTATGTCGTCCACGAGCGCGAGACCGAGATCCGCGCTTACGAGGGCGAGGTCGAGTCGTTGACCTCCGCCGAGAGCCAGGGCGTCGGCGTGCGGGTGGTGGTCGACGGGCGCCAGGGCTATGCCTACGCCGGCACCCTCGACGAGGCCGTGTTGCGCGAGACCATCCAGGAAGCACGCGACAACGCCGCGTTCGCCGAGGCGGACGAGTTCAACGGCGTGGCGGCCCCCGACGGCATCGCACCGGCGGCGCTCGACCTCTACGACCGGGAGCTCGCCGCGTTCCCGACCGACGCAAAGGTCGCGTTGGCGATCGAACTCGAGCGGGCCACGCGCGCTGCC
>BQJV01000168.1 GCA_021604885.1 Acidimicrobiales bacterium | reverse complement strand
CGACCCCGCTCACGGTCGAGCAACCCGAGAATCGATTCGACGAGGGTCGACTTGCCCGACCCGGTCGCGCCGACGAGCGCGACGGCCTCGCCGGCGGCCACCTCGAACGACACACCGTCGAGCACGTCGTGGTCGCCGTAGCGGACGGTCAGGTCGTCGATGACGATGCCGAGCGGACCCGCGGGCAGGGCACCCTCTCCGGCCCGGGTCTCCGGGTCATACGCCATGACACGGTCGACGCGCTCCAGCGCGACCACCGAGCGCGGGATCTCCTCGAGGAAGAAGCCGAAGACGCGCAGCGGCGTGGTGAGCAGGCCGAACAGTGTGGCCGCGAGCACGATGTCGCCCGGTGTCGCGTCACCCCGTGAGATGAGCCAGGTGCCGGTGAGGATCAGGGCGACGATACCCAGGTTCGGGAGCGCGTCGATCACCGGTTCGAAGTTCGCCCGCAGCCGGCCGACATGGATGCGGGTCTGGCGGAGACGGTCCGAGGCCTCGCGCATCCGTTCGACCTCCTCGGCCTGCCGACCGAGGGTCTTCACCACGAGGGCGCCGTCGAAGCTCTCGTGCGCGACGGCCGAGACCTCGCCGACGCGCTGCTGCGCCAGCGCCGCCGGCGCCTCGACGCGGGACGTGTAGACCTGGCTCAGCACGACGAGTGCAGGGAAGAGCACCAGCGCGATGAGCGCCAGGATCCAGTGGATCAACAGGATGCTCACCAGCGCGACGGCCACGAGCAACACGACACTCGCGGAGAACGCGAGCGGCTTCAGCACGATGGTGGCCTGGACGAGGTCGATGTCCGCATGGGCGAGCAGTTCGCCGGTCGGCTTCGTGCGGTGGAACCGCAGCGGCACGTCGAGATAGTGGCCGAGCAACGCCCGACGCCAGTCCCGTTGAGTCCGGTACTCCGCCATCGACAGAAAGAGCCGGCGCACGACGACACTGCCCCCGCGGAGCACGGAGACGGCGATGAGCGAGGCGACGGCGATCCAGACGTCGCCGCCATCGACCGTGCCGTCCTCGAACGAGGGGACGATCAGGTCGTCGGTGATCGCCCGCAGGACCCACGCGCCACCGACCGCGGCGATCACGAAGACGATCGCCCCGACCATCGAGATGGCGTGCGGGACCGGATGGGCGCGAAACGACCGGCCGATCAGCCGGGCCCCGCGGCGCCAGATGTGCTCCTCGTCGCCCACGGCGTGCCCCTCGATCACGGGGTCACGCTACTGGTGCACGACGCGATGGCCCTCCCGGTTTTCGGGAGGCATGTGCCCGTCGACCGTCAGAGACGATCGACGATGGCGCTGGCGAACTCCGAGCACTTGACCTCGGTCGCGCCGTCCATCAGGCGAGCGAAGTCGTAGGTGACGACCTTGTCGCCGATCGTCGCCTCGACCGCACGGACGATGTCGTCCGCAGCGTCCTGCCAGCCGAGGTGCTCGAACATCATGACGCCCGAGAGCAACACGGACGAGGGGTTCACCTTGTCCTGGCCGGCGTACTTCGGCGCGGTGCCGTGGGTCGCCTCGAATACACCGTGACCGGTCACGTAGTTGATGTTCGCGCCCGGCGCGATGCCGATGCCGCCGACCTGGGCCGCAAGGGCATCGGACAGGTAGTCACCGTTGAGGTTCATCGTCGCGATCACGTCGAACTCGGCGGGGCGAGTCAGCACCTGCTGGAGCGCGATGTCGGCGATGGCGTCCTGCACGAGGATCTTGTCGCCGGCGTCGCCGCCGCAATCATCCCAACCGACCGCCACATCCGAGTACTCCTCACGGACGAGCTCGTAGCCCCACTTCTGGAAGGCGCCCTCCGTGAACTTCATGATGTTGCCCTTGTGGACCCAGTGGACCCGCTTGCGGCCCCGCTTGACCGCGTAGTCGATTGCGGCCCGCTGGAGGCGCTGGGACCCCATCTTCGAGATGGGCTTCACGCCGATGCCGGAGTCCTCCCGGATCTCCCACCCGAAGGCGTCGTGGAGCATCTCGATCATCTTCTTGGCTTCGGGCGTGCCCGACTCGACCTCGAGGCCGGCGTAGATGTCCTCGGTGTTCTCGCGGAAGATCACCATGTCGACGAGCTGGGGCTCCTTGACGGGTGAGGGCACGCCGGTGAACCAGCGCACGGGGCGCAGGCACACGTAGAGATCCATGATCTGGCGGATCGCGACGTTGAGGCTGCGGAAGCCGCCGCCGATCGGCGTGGTCAGCGGCCCCTTGATCCCGATGAGGTACTCGCTGAAGTCGTCGATCGTCGCCTGGGGCAGCCAATCGCCGGTCTCGTTGAAGGCCTTCTCGCCGGCGAGCACCTCGCGCCACTCGATGGTCTTGCCGTACTTGCCGGCCGCGGCGTCGAGCACGAGCTTCGCGGCGGGCCAGATGTCGACCCCCGTGCCGTCGCCTTCGATGAAGGGGATGATCGGGTTGTCCGGGACGGCGAGCGTGCCGTCGTCCTGCATCGTGATCTTGTCAGCCATGCGGGCGACCTTATACCGCTCCGCCCCCGATGAGAGAGGTCAGCGGATCTCGATCCGCTCGCAGATCCGCACCGTCGCGTCGGCCTGGTTGAGCGTGTAGATGTGGATCCCCGGCGCGCCGCCCTCGAGGAGCTCGTCGATCTGGCGGACCGTCGCGTCGACCGCGATCTCGAGCCGCTCGTCGGCGTCCGCCGCCGCTTCGAGGCGGCTCCACAGGCCCTCGTCGACCGCCGTCCCGTTCATGTCGGCGAAGCGGCGAACGCTCGCCGGGTTGATCACCGGGATCACGCCGGGAAGGACCGGCGTGTCGCAGCCGATGGCCGCGAGGTCCTCCATCATGGCGAAGTAGTCCGCGGGGTCGAAGAAGAACTGGGTGATGCCGAAGTCCGCCGCGTCGAGCTTCTCCGCGAGGTGGCGGCGGTCCGTTTCCCGCGAAGGAGAGCGGGGGTGGACCTCCGGGAAGGCGGCGACGCCGATCGACATGTCGCTGTGCTGGCGCAGCGCCTTGACCAGCTCGAGGGCGTAACGGAAGTCCCCCGGGTTCGGGCTGCCGTCCTCCGGCGGGTCGCCGGCCAGGGCGAGCATGTTGTGCACGCCGTGGGCCCTGTAGTCGTCGATCAGGTCGACGACCTCGGCGTAGCTGTGCCCGACGCACGTGAGGTGCGGCATGGCCGGGAAACTGCGGTGTTCGATGAAGTCGAGGACGGTCTCGCGTGTGGTCTCGCGGGTCGTGCCGCCCGCACCGTATGTGACGGACACGAAGTCGGGTTCGGCCTTCTCGAGGAGGTCGACCGTGGCACGCAGCTTGGATTGCGCCTCGTGGGTCTTCGGGGGAAAGAACTCGAACGACAGGGTGCGGCCGCGTTCGAGCAGATCACGGATCGTGGTCATGGTGCATCACGGTACGCCCTCGTTGCGTGCCGAAACCGGGGCATTCGACTCATTCACGGAAACGAAACGCTCCGCGTTCCACAGTCCGGAATCGTTCCGCCAACCGGGACAGAATCGTCCCGAAATCGGGTCTCAGATGCCGAATCCCTCGTTTTCACAATCGACCACGCCCGCGTTGATCGGTGCCGCGAGCCCGGTCGGGAAGTCGACGCGCCATGCCTCGACGGCGGGGATCCACTGAGCAGGGCCATCGCCGGGGGCGTACCAGGCGAACACGCCATTCGTCGGTTCGCCGCCGAGACGACAGCGGGCCGAGAAGACCCAGCCGGTCTCGGGGTCGTAGGTCGTGACGACCAGGTCGGTGCGATGCCAGATCGGGATCCCGTCGGCGGTCCGCTCGATGAGCTCCGACACCCAGATCTCCATCTCACCGCCGACGTCGTACCAGGCAATGGCGTCGTCGACCGGCGCGGCACCCCACTGCTCGACGGCCCAATCGAACGCGTCGTCGATGATCGAACCGCCGAGGTAGACGTGGGAGTCGGCCAGCGCCACCTGCATCTCACTGGTCGTGTACGACTCGAAGAGTGCGGGGTCCGTCGTGCTGGGGGGAGGCAGCGTGGTGGTCGACGTCGTCGTGGTCGTGCTGGTCGACGTCGTGGTCGTGGTGGTCGTCGTGCTGGTCGTCGTCGTGGTCGTGCTGGTCGACGACGTCGTGGCCGGGGTCGATGTCGTGCTCGTGGTCGTGGTCGACGCGGCATCGCCCGCGTCGTCGCTGCAGGAACCCGCGAGCATGGCCGCGAGCAGAAGTACCGCCGTGATCCTCATCGCACAATGGTCGCACGCGCCGCGGGCGCGACCGGTCATGTCCGGATGAGTTCGTTCGCCTCGTCGAACACGGCCTGGAGTCGGGCGCCGACGTCCTCGCTGAACGCGGTGAGCGCGGGACGGCTCATCCGCCCCTCGGGCGCGGCGATCGGCTCGCCGACCACGACGGCTGTCGGCACCCGCTTGATCCCCTTCGAGCCGGACGGCAGGGCCGCCTCGGTGCCGGCGATCCCGATCGGGATGATGACGGCGCCGGTCTTGTTCGCGAGATAGGTCATGCCGTCGAAGACGCCCTGGACCCGCTCACCGCTCTGCCGGGTGCCCTCCGGGAAGACGATCATCATCTCGCCGTCGTCGAGGATCGTGCGGGCCGCCCGCATCGCGTCCCGGTCGGCTTCGCCACGGCGGAGCGGGATCGCTCCGAGCGCAGCACACACCCAGGCGCTGATCGGATTGGTGAAGAGCGAGCGTTTGCCGAGCGCGCGCATCCGCCGGGTGCCGGCGCCGGCGATGAGCGGTGCATCGAGATTGGAGCGATGCACCGGCGCGATGATGACGGGCCCCTCCGTACTGAGGTGCTCGGCCCCCCGGATCCGGGTCCGCAGCCAGCGGTGCAGCAGCATGCGGATGAGGAAGTGGATGAGGCGATAGAAGGCGAGCGACGAGCGGTTGTGCCCCACGCGCTGCGCCCATTCGAGGCTCTTCGCCGGCTTCTCCTCCACGGCCTGGTCGCCTCCGGTTGGATCCGACGCGGCCATCAGTGCAGGAAGTGGCGTTCGCCGGTGAAGACCATCGCGATGCCCCGCGCATCGGCCGCCGCGATCGTCTTCTCGTCGTTCACGGATCCGCCCGGCTGCACGATGATCGCAGCGCCCGCGTCCGCGGCGGCCTCGATTCCGTCGGGGAACGGGTAGAACGCGTCGCTTGCGCAGGCGCCGTCCTTGGCCCGGCCGTCGGCCTTCGCCGCCGCGATCTCACCGGACTCGACCCGGTTCTGCTGGCCGGCGCCGATGCCCCAAGCGACCCCGTCCTTGGCCAGGACGATCGCGTTCGAGTTCACGTGCCCGCAGATCCGCCACGCGAAGGCGGCGTCGGCAAGCTCCTGTGCCGTCGGTTGACGCTGGGTGACGACCTCCCAGTCAGCGGGCTGCGCGGCGAAATGGTGGGCGTCCTGCACGAGATATCCGCCGCCGATCTGGCGAACCTCGAGGCCGCTGGCCGGGGCGGGAGCGACCGCTGTCAGCAGGCGGGTGTTCTTGCGCTTGGCGATCAGTCGCTCGACCACACCCCCGGCGTAGCCGGGAGCGATCACCACGTCCGCCTGCGCGGCGTTCTCCATGGCCTCGACGGTCGCGAGGTCGATGATCTGGTTGGTGGCGACGATCCCCCCGAACGCACTGCGGGGATCGCACTCGAACGCGCGCTGGTACGCGGTCGCGAGGTCGTCGGCCACCGCGGCGCCACACGGATTGGCGTGCTTGATGATCGCAACGGCGGGTTGGTCACCGAGGTCGTGGGCGAGCCGCCAGGCCGCATCCGCGTCGAAGAGGTTGAGATAGCTGAGGGCGACACCGGCGTGCTGCTCCACGCTGTCCCACATGCTGGGCTCCCCGACGTTGCGGTAGCGGGCGCCCGACTGATGCGGGTTCTCGCCGTAGCGGAGCACGTCTCGCCGCTCGAGCGCGAGATGGAGGGTGGGCGGCAGGGTGTCCGCCTCGTCGTCCGTCTTGTCGAACCACGTGACGATGGCGGCGTCATAGGCCGCGGTCTGGGCGAAGGCGGACCGGGCGAGGCGTCGGCGGGTGGCATCGCTGAGCCAACCATCGCTGCGGAGCTCGGCGAGCACGGTCTCGTAGTCCGCCGGATCCACGAGCACGCCGACCTGGGCATGGTTCTTCGCGGCGGCGCGGACCATGGTCGGTCCGCCGATGTCGATGATCTCCTCGGGCCGACCCGCTCCGTACTGGAACTCGTCGACACTGATCCCGAACGGGTACAGGTTGCCGACGACGAGATCGATCGGAACGATGTCGTGCTCGGCCATGTCGGCCTGGTGCTCCGGGTCGTCGCGGTCGGCCAGGATGCCGCCGTGAATCCGCGGGTGCAGGGTGACGACCCGGTGGCCGAGCATGATCGGCGAGCCCGTGTGGTCGGCCACGTCGGTGACGGGCAGACCGGCCTCGGCGATCGCCCGGGCCGTGCCGCCGCTGGAGATCAGCTGCCAGCCGAGGTCGACCAGACCGGCGGCCAGTTCGGCGATTCCGGTCTTGTCGTAGACGGACAAAAGGGCACGACGGACGGGTTCATTCGACATCACGGGCGAACCTAGCAAAGCCGTCGTGAGCGACCTTCCACGGCGACGACCCCCACTTGGTATTACTGTGTCGGTTCAGGTGTAGCCGCGGGAGGGCTCATGGAAAACAATGACATCAAGCCGAGCACGATCATGCTGATCGCAGGAGGGGCCGTGCTGTTCATCAGCACGTTCCTCGATTGGATCAGCATCGACGGGGGTGAGTTCTTCGGAGACTTCGGCGCGAACGCGTGGGAGACCGATGCCTTCGGGCTTCTCGGCATCATCTGCGCGGTCATCGGCCTGATCATCGGTGGCGGTGTGGCGGCCACGCAGTTCGGCAACGTCTCGATGCCCGACAAGATCCTCGGCTTCAACCACGACCAGCTGCATCTGATCCTCGGCGCCGAGGCGCTGTTGATCACATTCGGTCTCTTCTTCCGGGGCGATCTCGGGATCGGCCTCATCCTCGGCCTGCTGGCGTCGATCGCCATCGTGGTCGGAGCGTTCATGGATCTGCGGGCTGCGGACGGTGGCGGCGACGCCGCCCCCACCCAGTTCTGAGGTTCAGGGGCAG
>BQJV01000167.1 GCA_021604885.1 Acidimicrobiales bacterium | reverse complement strand
CGAAGGTGCGCGACGCACGGGAGCGGGGCAGCCGCTCGCGCACCGGCTCCTGCACGATGGTCTCGACGATCCGCTCGACGACCTGCTGACCACCGGCTGCAGCAGGCGCCGACTCCCCACTGCCGTCGCCGGACGACAGTGGTTGGGCAACCTTGCAATTGTCCCGGTAGAGCGCGACCGCCTTCAGGCCGAGCCGCCACGACTCGATCAACAGGAGCTCGATCTCCTCCACTGTTGCCGTCTCCGGCAGGTTCACGGTCTTCGAGATCGCGCCGGAGATGAACGGCTGCACCGCCCCCATCATCTTCACGTGGCCCAGATGATGGATCGGGTCATCGCCGAGCGAGCACGCGAACACGGGAAGGTGCGCAGGGTCGAGCCCCGGCGCGCCGACCGCGCTGTGGTTCGCGTCGATGTGGGCGACGATCGCCTCGGTCTCGTCGGACGTGTACCCGAGGTTGCGCAGGGCGCGCGGCACGGACCGGTTCACGAAGCTCATCGTGCCGCCGCCGACGAGCCGCTTGAACTTCACGAGCCCGAGATCCGGTTCGACGCCCGTGGTGTCGCAGTCCATCAGGAGACCGATGGTGCCGGTGGGTGCGAGCACGCTGGCCTGCGCGTTACGCACGCCACCCTTCGCCGCCTGCTCGCAGGTGTCGTCCCACGCGACCCGTGCCGCTTCGAGAATCAACGCGGGCGCGAGCTCCTCGTCGACGTCGACGGCCGCCGCACGGTGCTGATCGAGTACCCGGAGCATGTGCTCCTCGTTCTCGGCGTAGCCGGCGAAGGGCCCCATGCGGGAGGCGAGCGTGGTCGAGGTGCGATACGCCTCGCCCGTCATGAGGGCGGTGATCGACGCCGCGACCGCGCGGCCGCCGTCGGAGTCGTAGGGCAGGCCGAGGGTCATCAGCAGGGCCCCGAGGTTCGCGTAGCCGATGCCCAGCTGGCGGAACTGGCGAGCGTTCTCCCCGATCGAGTCGGTCGGATAGTCCGCGTTGCCGACGAGGATCTCCTGTGCGGTGAACACCACCTGCACCGCATGGGCGAAGCCCTCCACGTCGAACCCGTCGACGTCGTCGCCATGGGTCAGGAATGCGAGCAGATTCAGCGAGGCCAAGTTGCAAGCTGAGTTTTCGAGATGAACGTATTCACTACAAGGATTACTGGCGGTGATCCGGCCGGTGTTCGCCGCCGTGTGCCAATGGTTGATCGTGGTGTCGAACTGGATGCCCGGATCCGCACACTCCCACGACGCCTCGGCGACCTGGCGGAAGATGGCGCGGGCCTTCACCGTGTCCATCACGGAACCGTCGCCGCGGGCGGTCAGCGCCCAGTCGGCGTCGTCGATCACGGCCTGCATGAAGTCGTCGGTGACGCGGATCGAGTTGTTCGCGTTCTGGTACTGCACCGAGTGGATGTCGGCGCCGTCGAGGCTCATGTCGAACCCGGCCGCCTCGAGGGCCCGGGCCTTGCGCTCCTCGCGGGCCTTGCACCAGATGAACTCCTCGATGTCGGGATGATCCGCATCGAGGATGACCATCTTCGCGGCGCGGCGGGTCTTGCCACCCGATTTGATCGTGCCGGCCGACGCATCGGCGCCCCGCATGAAGCTCACGGGCCCACTGGCGGTGCCGCCACCGTTGAGCAGCTCGGTGGACGCTCGGATCCGTGACAGGTTCACGCCGGCGCCGCTTCCGCCCTTGAAGATGCGGCCCTCCTCGGCGTACCAGTTGAGGATCGAGTCCATGGTGTCGTCGACGCTCAGGATGAAGCACGCCGAGGCTTGCTGGGGCACGTCGGCGACCCCGATGTTGAACCACACCGGCGAGTTGAACGCGGCCTTCTGGGTGACGAGGAGATGGATCAGTTCGCCCCGGAACGCATCGCGTTCGGCCTCGTCGGCGAAGTAGCCGTCACGCACGCCCCATGTGGTGATCGTGTCGACGATGCGGCCGACGACCTGGCGCAGCGACGACTCGCGCTCCGGGGTGCCGGGGGTGCCACGGAAGTACTTCTGGGCGAGGATGTTCGTGGCGTTCTGCGACCAACCCACCGGGACCTCGATGTCGAGCTGCTCGAAGGCCACGGAACCGTCGCGATAGTCGGTGAGGCGGGCGTCGCGGCGCTCCCACTCGACCGCGCCGAACGGATCGGTGCCTTCGGAGGTGAACCGGCGACGAATGCCGAGCACGGCCTGATCGGGGGCGAGCGTCATGGCCGGGGTCCTTTTGGGTTGCAATCGAGAGAAGCGGATGCCGACGAGCGGCGGGTGAGCAGGGTGGCCGTGCGGACGGACCGACCTGGGTAAGAGGGCGACACCATTGGCGCCGTTCTCCCCACACCCCCCGGTGTAGGACCCCCAAGGAGCGATTCCGACTCAGCTGAGCGAGACGATTGCCACCACCATCCTGGCGATCCGTTCCGCACGGCGAAGCGCACCCTACGGGCGTCGCCATGTGCACGAAAAGGGGAGGCCATGTGGATTTCCGGGGGATATCGCCCTCGCCATCCACAGATCATCCCCATCGCGGTGGAGAACACGATTCGGTAGGGTCCGCAGCGGTGCAACAGCTCTTCCCCATCCCGATCGACGCCGTGGATCCGCTCGAGATCTATCCCGCCGACGCCCGGCCCCGGCCGCCGGGCCGACCCTGGCTGATGGTCAACATGATCGCGAGCGTGGACGGGGCAACCGCCGTGGACGGGGTGAGTGGTGGGCTCGGCGGACCCGCCGACAAGGCAGTCTTCCGCGCCGTGCGGGCGAGCTGCGACACGGTGCTCGTCGCATCGGCCACCGCGATCGCGGAGCGCTACCGGATGCCGGTCACCTCGCCCGAGGTGACGGCGCGTCGCGCCGAGACCGGCCGACCCCCGGCGCCTGGCCTCGCCGTCGTGACCGCGAGTGGACGCATCGACCCGACAGTGCCCGCCTTCGCCGAGCGCCCCGACGACGCGGACCGGCCACTCGTGATCACCGGGGCGGACGCCGATGAGGCGGCCCTCGCCGAACTCGACGCCGACATCGTGCGGGTCGGCGCGCCCACGCCGGAGCCCGGACTCGTGCTGGCCGCGCTCGCCGACCGAGGCGCCGCCGTCGTGTTGGCGGAGGGCGGGCCGAGCTTCAACGCCCGGCTCCACGCGGCCGACCTGATCGACGAACTCTGCCTCAGCCTCTCGCCGAGCCTCGTGGGCGGGTCCTCGTCGCGGATCCTCGGCGACGCGAACGGCGGGGACCTGCGTCACCTGCGGCTGGCGCGCCTGCTGGAGGCGGACGGCCTGTTGTTCGCCCGGTATCTGCGGGCCTGACCTCAATCGACGAGCGAGCCCGGCACGGACAGGAGCTGCCCGGGCTGCAACGAGCCGGGGCCGGCGATCTCGCGGAGCTCGGCGACGATCGGACGCGGGTCGGTGCCCGGGGCCAGGGTCTCGGCGATGCTCCAGAGCGTGTCGCCCGGCTGCACCACGACGAGCACCGCGGCGGCGGCTTCGGCCTCCGGCGTGGACGTCGCATCGGCCGAACGCCCGAACGAGGCGATGCCGAGCACCAGGCCGACCACCACGGCGACGACAACCAGACGGCGGCGACGGTAGACCTCGGGTGTCACGGGGCGGCTGGCGGCGGCCGGCACCTCGAAGGTGGGCCGGTCGACGAAGTGGGGTTGGGGGGCGAAGGCTGCGGTCATGGGTTCGAGTGTGCTCCTGGGGTGTGACACTCACCGGAGGAAGCGGTCCGGTCGGTGCCGATTCGGCGGTGAAACTGCGAAATTTCACCGGGGGTACTTGACGGCGAACGAATGTTTGGCGAACATGTGTGCGGCGAACAGTCGTTCGGAGATCAGTCAACCCGAACATCTGTTCGTTGTCAACAACTCATCCACAGGTTTCCCCGTAGGGGGAAGCACCCCCCTCGGAGGCGACAATGCCCGACAAGCTCACCAAGCGTCAGCGTCAGATCCTCGACGTGATCGTCGCCCACCAGACCGATCGCGGCTACCCACCGTCGGTGCGCGAGATCGGCGAGGCGGTGGGGCTTCGCTCCCCGGCCACCGTGAAGTCGCACCTCGACAACCTGCGAGATGCCGGCTATCTCGTGCGAGATCCCGCCAAGCCCCGCGCGATCCAGGTCCACTACAACGGCGGGGCGAGCAACGCCGACCGCCGTCCGGTCCGTCACGTCCCGCTCGTCGGCGACGTCGCGGCCGGCACCGACGTACTCGCGGATCAGAACGTCGAAGAGCTCGTGCCCATGCCGGCAGACCTCACCGGCGACGGTGAGCTCTTCATGCTGCGGGTGCGCGGCGACTCGATGATCGACCTCGGCATCTTCGACGGCGACTTCGTCGTGTGTCGCAGCCAGACCGACGCGGCCGACGGCGACATCGTCGTCGCCGGCATCCCGGGTGAGGAGGCCACCGTGAAGACCCTGAAGCGACGCGACGGTCAGGTCGTGCTCGTGCCCGCCAACGAACGCCTCACCGAAATGGTGTTCGACGCCGACGAGGTCGGCATCTTCGGCCGAGTCGTCACGGTGATGCGCAAGCTCTGAGCAGGCGCCGCGGCGTCACACGCCGTTGGTGAGGAGATCGACCAGCGCGGCGTGGGTGTCGTCGAGCCACTGACGCTCGACGAACTCCCCCGCCGTGTGGGCGATCGTCGGATCGCCGGGCCCGAAATTGCTGGCGGGCACGCCCCGAGCCGCGAAGAACGCCACGTCGGTCCAGCCCAGCTTAGCCCGCACCTCGAGCCCCGAACGGGCGACCAGCGACTGGAGCAGTGGATTCTCGAGCCCCGGGCGGGCGGCGGGCGAGCAGTCGACGACCTCGAGCGTGTCGCCCTCCGCAAGCGCCGGCTCGAGCAGATCCCGCACGAACGCCTCAGCCTCCTCGGCCGAGCGGTCGGGCGCGAATCGGTGGTTGATCCGGATCATCGCCCGGTCGGGGACGACGTTTCCGGCGACACCACCCTCCGCATGCACGGCCTGGAGCGCCTCGCGGTAGGTGCAGCCCTCCACCACCGGCTCGCGGGGTTGATACGTGTCGATGATGTTCATCAGCGGGCCGAGCCGGTGGATG
This sequence comes from Acidimicrobiales bacterium, assembly GCA_021604885.1. Lineage (GTDB taxonomy): Bacteria > Actinomycetota > Acidimicrobiia > Acidimicrobiales > Aldehydirespiratoraceae > JAJRXC01. The sequence continues at coordinate 2,022 of BQJV01000167.1, read as the reverse complement.
GCGTTGCGCCCCATCCACGGCCGGGCCGTGTGCGATCGGACGCCGACGAGCGTCACCTCGAACCGCATCGTGCCCTGGCAGCCGGCCTCGATCGCGCCGAGCGTCGGTTCGCCGAGCAGGGCCACGTCGCCGTCCAACAGATGCGGCGCCGCCGCTTCGATCTCCCGCAGGCCGTTGTGGACCACCGCCACTTCCTCGCGGGCGTAGAACACGAAGGTGACATCGACTGCGGGTTCCGTGATGGTGCGGGCGAGCTCCAGCATCGTGGCGATGCCGCCCTTCATGTCGGTCGCGCCGATGCCGGAGAGTCGGTCCCCGACGATCGTGGCGCCGACGTTGCCATCGGGCGGGACGGTGTCGGTGTGGCCGCCGAGCACGAGGCGCCGCTCGCGCCCGAGGTCGGTCCGCGCGATCAGGTTGTCACCGATGCGGTCGACCGTGAGGTGATCGAGCGCACGCAGCTCCTCCTCGATCACCGACGTGATCGCCTGCTCCTCGAAGCTGACCGACGGGATGTCGATGAGCGCGGCGGTGAGCGCGAACAGATCCCCGTGGGGCAGCGAGCTCATCGGCGCCTCGACATCGGTCTCATTCGATCAGGTCGCGGCCCCGTGGTCGCGGAGGATCTCGTTGAGCTGCGACTTGTCGTGGCGCTCGCCGGGGTTCAGCCGCTTGATCACAAGCAGCGCCGGAAGCCCGAACTGACCACCGGGGAAGTCACGCGGTCGCGTACCGGCCACGGCGACACACCACGCCGGCACCTCGCCACGGGCGATCTCCTCGCCGGTCTCCACGTCGATGACCGGCATCGACCCCGACAGGATCGCGCCGGCACCAAGCACCGAGCCCTCCCCGACGCGCGCACCCTCCACCACGATGCAGCGACTGCCGATCATGCACTCGTCCTCGATGATCACCGGCGCGGCCTGCGCCGGTTCGAGCACGCCGCCGATTCCCACGCCGCCGCTGAGGTGGACGTTCTTGCCGATCTGGGCGCACGAGCCGACCGTCGCCCAGGTGTCGACCATGGAGTTCTCACCGACGTACGCGCCGATGTTGACGTAACTCGGCATCATCACGACGCCGGGCGCCTGATAGCTGCCCCAGCGGGCCTGGGCGCCGGGCACGACCCGGACACCGCGTGCCATGTAGTCCGACTTCAGCGGAATCTTGTCGGCGTATTCGAAGGGAGCGTTCTCGATCGTCTCCATCGTGGAGATGCGGAACAGCAGCAGCACGGCGTACTTGCACCACTGGTGGACGACGACCGCGCCGTCGGCACCCACCTCGGCTACCCGAGCTACGCCGGTGTCGAGCTGGTCGATCGCCTCGTGGACCGTGGCGATGACCTCGGGATCCTCGGGATCGATGGTGTCACGGCCCTCCCAGAGAGCCTCGATACGGGACTGCAGATCGGACATGGCGGGCACCCTACCGGCCCGGCTCGGCCGGCCACTCCCCCGCCGACCAGGGTGACGGCGGTGGCGGCGCGGCCGCCCGCGTCCGCCGCCTCGTGTCCCGGATGGCACTCACGATCGCGAGACCGGCGCCACCGAGGACGAGCGGAAGACCGACGATCAGCGCGCCGGCGATGGCGCCGAGGATGACCCCGGACGGGTCGCGGCCGATGGCGAGCGTCGCGTCACCCGAGGCCACCTCGAGCCGGTAGCGCCCAGGCTCGAGGTCGGCCGTGGCGATCTCCCGTCCGGAGTCGCCGAACCAGTCGTAGGTCGAGCCTCCGCTTCGCCCGAGCGACACGAGCGCTCCCGACTCGCTCACCAATTGGTAGCGCAGGCCCGACTGGGAGCGACTCGACGGCTCGATGAACACCGCCCACGAGACCGCCTCGTCGACCTCGAACACGGCGGGCGACGAGATGTCGGCTCGATGCATCTCGTCGACCCGATCGCTGAACGCTGGAATCGTCACGGCGATCCACACGACCGCCACGATCCCACCGAGGGCGACCAGGCCGAGGCCGATCCAGATCCCCGGGCTCCGGCGGCGTCGCTCGGGAGCGGG
>BQJV01000166.1 GCA_021604885.1 Acidimicrobiales bacterium | reverse complement strand
GGTGGATGGGGTTGAGGTGTTCTCCGGTGATGTGGCGGTGGGTGATGTGGTGCCGTTGGAGTTCGATGTGTCGGGGGCGACTCGGATCACGTTGGAGACGGTGAAGCTCGAGGGCGCCAAAGGCGCCGTCGTCGTGCTGGTGGGTGATCTGGATGGGTCGGAGTCGGTGATTGTTGCGACGCCGCCGGCGTCTGGTGCGGTTGAGGTCGGGTCGTTGGGGTTGGTGGATACGGCGTTGTATTGCGATGTGTTGGCGTCGGCGGTGGTGTTGGGGGCGTCGTATCAGGATGTGTGGGGGTGTGATTCGGGTCAGTACGGGCGTGACACGTGGGTGGAGTTCAATTTGGCTGCGCAGTACGGGTCGTTCAGTGGCTTTGTGTCGGTGACGGATGTGTCGCCGTCGGCGACGACGACGCGGGCGACGGTGTCGGTGGATGGGGTTGAGGTGTTCTCCGGTGATGTGGCGGTGGGTGATGTGGTGCCGTTGGAGTTCGATGTGTCGGGGGCGACTCGGATCACGTTGGAGACGGTGAAGCTCGAGGGCGCCAAAGGCGCCGTCGTCGTCCTCGTCGGAGACACGGCGCCCTGACGCCTGACCGCCGTAGAAAGTACGGGGGTCTGACCCCAGAAAGGATGGGAGACGCGACGAGGGCGACCCCGAAGGGCCGCCCTCGCCGGATTCCCGATCGAGTGATCAGGCCGGAGTGGCCTCGGCCTCGATCGCCGTCTGGCCGCCCACGCCGATCGAGATCTTGCGGGGCTTGGCCTTCTCCGCGACGGGGATGCGAAGCGACAGGACGCCGTCCGTCAGGTCGGCTTCGATGCCTTCGGCGTCCAGGCCGTCACCGAGGTGGACCTGGCGACGGAAGCTGCCTCGCTCGCGTTCGCTGAGGTAGTGGCGGTCGCCTTCCTCCGGCGTCCAGTTCCGTTCCGCGACGATGGTGAGGACGTTGCGTTCGACGTTGATGTCGAGGCTGTCCTCCCGCACGCCGGGCATGTCCACGTGAACCCAGACGTCCTCGCCGCGTCGGTAGGCGTCCATCGGCATCGCGTGGCTCGCGCCCGTGCCGACTCGCCGGAAGACGGTGTCGAAATCGCGGAAGGGGTCGTTGTTGAAGAGCATCCTCGTCTCCTTTCGATGGTTCTTTCGGGATGTTCCACTGGCCTTCAACGGCTGAAAGCCTTTCACTATTTCCGAAAGCTAGCAAAAGATGGACAAAGTGTCTACAGTTCGTTCGTGCCCCGTGTGACCATCGATTTCGATCTGATCATCGAGACTGCCCTGCAGGTCGTGGATGACGCCGGGCCCGACGCGCTGAGTCTCTCGAGCGTCGCTCGCGAACTCGGTGTCGGCCCATCGGCGCTGTACACCCACGTCGACGGTCTGAGTGGCCTCCAGGAGGCTGCCGCAATCGCGTCGACCCGGATGCTTGCCGCCGAGCTGCGTGATGCGGCGATCGGGCGTGCCGGTGACGACGCGGTTCGCAGCGTCGCGACTGCATACCGTTCGTATGCGACCACCTACCCGGGTCGTGTGTCCTCCGCGCTGCGCGTCGATGAGGCGCCGGCGCTCGACGACGCGGTCGACGAGCTCGACGGCGTGTTCGCGCTCCTCGGGATCGCCCGTGGACTCGCTCGAGACCCGGCGGCCCAGGCGGCGCGAAACGTCCGGCGCGCGATCCACGGGTTCGTCGTCTCCGAGCGGGCCGACACCGTGGCAGCCCAGACCGACGGTGACTACGAGTCGTTCGTCCTCATGCTCTGTCGCATGCTCGAACCGTGAGCGCATCCCGCAGATGTAGCGGGGGTCTGACCCCAGTTGTAGCGGCTAGAGCCAGCGGGAGCGGCCGAAGGAATAGCCGACCGAGCGGATGGTCTGGATGAGGTTGGCGTGTTCCTCGCCGAGCTTGGCTCGGAGGCGCCGCACATGGACGTCGACGGTGCGGGCGCCGCCGTAGTAGTCGTAGCCCCAGACCCGGTTGAGCAGTGTCTCGCGGGTGAAGACCTTGCCGGGATGGGCCGCGAGGAACTTCAGCAGCTCGTATTCCATGTAGGTCAGGTCGAGGGGCTTGCCCTCGATGATGGCCTGGTAGGTTTCGAGGTTCATGGCCAGCGGGCCGTACTCGATCACGTCGATGTCGTCGCTCGTGCCGGACTTCCGGAACACGTGCTTGAGTCGCGTCTCGAACTCGATGGGGTGGAACGGGTGGACGCAGAAGTCGTCGAACAGGTCCTCGCGGGGATCGAGCTCCAGCAACTGGCCGCCGTTGACGAGCAAGAGCACGGCGTCGACGTTGACGTCGCCGTTGCGGATCGCCCGGCAGAAACGCAGCGCCGTCTCCAGGTCGGAGCCGGCGGTCGCAGAGACGATCGCCCCGACCCATCCGTCGCCGGGCTCGTCGCGGCGGGCGGCGTCGATGTCGGACGCGGCCTTCCAGGACCAGCCGCCGATGTCGAGGGCCTGGGCGAGTTCCGGCGGGACCGGTTCGGGGTAGACGAGAAGCGGTTCCATCACGTGCTCGGGAGGTAGCGCTCCAGCTCGAACGGTGTGACCTGGGCCTGGTACTCGGTCCACTCGGTGCGCTTGTTGCGCAGGAACCACTCGAAGATGTGGTCGCCGAGGGTCTTGCGCACGAGGTCTGACCCCTCCATGACGTCGAGCGCCTCGTCGAGCGAGCGCGGGAGGGGCTCGATGCCCATGTCCTTGCGCTCACCGTCGCTCAGGTCGAAGAGGTTGACGTTCGTCTCCTCGGGGAGTTCGTAGCGTTCGGTGATGCCGCGCATGCCGGCGGCCAGCAACAGCGAGAAGGCCAGGTAGGGATTGCAGGCCGGGTCCGGCGCCCGGTACTCGATGCGGGCGGACTCCGCCTTGCCCTTCTTGCGGACCGGCACCCGCACCAACGCGGAGCGGTTGTTGCGGGCCCAGGCCACGTAGGGCGGCGCCTCCGAGGTCTCGGCGATGCGCTTGTAGCTGTTGACGAGCTGGTTGGTGACGGCGGTGATCTCGCGGGCGTGGTGCAACACACCGGCGGTGAACATGCGGGCGGTGGGGGACCATCCGTAGGGGTCGTCGCCGTCGTGGAAAGCGTTCTCGCCGTCCTTGAACAGGGAGAGGTGCGTGTGCATCCCGGAGCCCTGGACACCGTTGAGCGGCTTCGGCATGAACGTCGCGTAGCAGTCCCGCTCGAGCGCGATCTTCTTGACGACGAGCCGCAGGGTCATGAGGTTGTCGGCGACGTCGAGTGCCTCGGTGTAGCGAAGGTCGATCTCGTGCTGGCTCGGGGAGTCCTCGTGGAACGAGTATTCGATCGGGATGCCCATCGCCTCGAGCATGTGGATCGTGCGCTTGCGTAGATCGCTCGACACGTCCGAGGTGGTGAGATCGAAGTAGGACGCCTTGTCGAGCGGGACCGGCTTGCCGAGCGCAGGGTCGCCCGACGCGAAGTAGAAGAACTCGACCTCCGGGGCGGCGAAGAACGAGTAGCCGTGGGTGCGGGCCTCGTCGAGATTGCGGCGCAGGACCTGGCGGGGGTCGCCGGCGAAGGGGGTCTCGTCGAGGTTCTGGATGTCGCAGAACATGCGGGCGGACGGCTCATCCTCCTTCGCCCACGGCAGCAGCTCGAAGGTGGTCGCGTCGGGACGAGCGAGCACGTCGGATTCGTGGACCCGGCTGAAGCCGTTGATCGCCGTGCCGTCGAACTGCACGCCCTCGTCGAGCGCGGTGTCGAGTTCGGCCGGGGTGATCGCCACCGACTTGAGCTGGCCCAGGACGTCAGTGAACCACAGCCGAATCAGTCGGACACCGCGTTCCTCGACTGTGCGCAGGACGTATTCCTGTTCGCGCTCCATGTTGCCTCCCAGGATGGCACCGACAAGCTTGCCCTGATGACAGCTCTCCTACGACCCTGCCAGACCCAACGGCGACCGACTCCCGCGCGCAGGGTTCGTTCACACGCCGTTCACAAACGGGTAATTGCCGGGAAACCCCGCCTTGGAATCCTGACGGCCGGTTCGGGAGACCGGGCCGTAGTGCCGTGCCTGGGCGCGATCGGATGATCGCGAGTAGAAACGGCGAGTCCTCAATCAATCCAGCACTACTCAACCACCGATACCTCAAGAGAGGCGACCAATGGCCTACCAGGCTGAATACCTGTGGATCGACGGCACCGAGCCGACCCGAGAGATCCGCGGCAAGACCCGAATTCTCGCCGACGGCAAGGAGCCCGGAATCTGGGGCTACGACGGCTCCAGCACCAACCAGGCGACCGGCGACAACTCCGACGTCGTCCTCCAGCCGGTGTTCCAGTGCCCGGATCCGATCCGCGGCGGCGACAACATCCTGGTGCTCTGCGAGACCGCGCTCACCGCGGATCTCTCGCCGCATCCGACCAACACGCGTGCCGCGGCCCGCGAGGCGATGGAGAAGTACGGCGACCAGGAGCCCTGGTTCGGTCTCGAGCAGGAGTACACCCTCATCAACCCGGCGACCGGCTGGCCGGCCGGCTTCCCGCCGAACGGTTTCCCCGCACCGCAGGGCCCGTACTACTGCGGCGTCGGTGCGCTCAAGATCCACGGACGTGACCTGATCGAACAGCACACGCAGGCGTGTATCGATGCCGGTCTCGCGATCTCCGGAACCAACGCCGAGGTCATGCCCGGCCAGTGGGAGTTCCAGATCGGCCCGGCTGACACCGTCACGGTCGGCGACCACCTGTGGGTCGCCCGCTACTTGCTGTTCCGGCTCGCCGAGAACCATGGTGTGGAGGTGTCGATCGAGGCCAAGCCGATGAAGGGCGACTGGAACGGCGCCGGCATGCACACCAACTTCAGCACGAAGGCGATGCGCGAGTCGTACGACCCGATCATCGCGGCGTGTGAGGCCATGGGGGCCAACGGCGTGGTGGAGCGTCACCTCGCCGGCTACGGCACGGGCATCGAGGATCGTCTCACTGGCGACCACGAGACCCAGCGCTACGACCAGTTCAGCTACGGCGTGTCGGACCGCGGTGCGTCCATCCGCATCCCGTGGCAGGTCGCCCAGGATGGCAAGGGCTACATCGAGGACCGCCGTCCCAACGCCAACGCCGACCCCTACGTGGTGTCGACACTGCTGACGAACACCATCTGCAGCGCGTTGGTCTGATTGGCCGAGAGTGTCTGAGAAGCGGCGCCTTCGGGCGCCGCTTCTTCGCGTCCGGGGTCAGTAGGGCCCGGGGCCGGGGTCGTCGCAGATCTGGACCATGGCCTTGCCCGTGTTCGCGCCGGTGAACAGAGCGTTCAGCTGGTCGACACAGTTCTCGAGGCCGAACTTGCGGTCGACCTTGAAGTCCATCTTCTCTTCGCGGCGCCAGTCCCACATCCGCTCCCACGCCTCCGGGTAGCGCTGGACGTAGGCCATGCCCTGGAAGCCGACCATCTTCGCCTGCTTGTTGATGAGGTTGAGATAGTTCGACGGGCCGGGCGGGCGGCCCTTGTCGTTGTACATCGAGATCGCGCCGATGATGACGACGCGGGCGCCGATGGCGAGGCGGCGAAGCGCGAGATCGAGGATGTCGCCGCCCACATTGTCGAAGTAGATGTCGAAGCCCTTGGGTCGGATCTCCTTGAGGCGGGCCGCGAGGTCCTCGGTGCGACGGTTGAGGCACACCTCGGCCCCGATCGACTCGACCCACCGGCACTTGTCGTCGCTGCCGGCGATCCCGACCACGGTGGCGCCGAGGTTGCGGGCGGCCTGCACCGCGACGGAGCCGGTGGATCCGCCGGCCGCCGAGACCAGGACGGAGTCGCCTTCCTTGATCTCGCCGAGGTCCGTGAGGCCGAAGTAGGCGGTCGCGGCAGCCGATGCGATGACGGCGATCTGGAACACGGCGTCATGCTCCGGCGGGAACGCGTTGACGAACGGGTCGTCGCCGTCGGCGACCACCCAGTCCTGCCAGCCCGGCAGACCGCCGCCGCACCACATGCCCGGCGTGTAGTCGGGATGGCGGCTCTCGATGATCCGTCCCATCCCGCCCCCGCGCACCGCGGCGCCGATCTCGACCGCAGGGAGATAGCCCTCGCCCTCGTCGAGCCACGAACGCACCGCCGCGTCCATCTGGAGGTACACCATCCGGATCAGGATCTGTCCGTCGCCCAGCTCGGGCATCGGTCCGTCGACGACCTCCACGTCGTCGTTCTTCAGCATGCCGTCCGGCCGGCTCCGCAGGACGACCTGGCGATTGGCGCGTGTCAGCGGATCGGGCATGTCGGCCAGGGTGAGGTCGGTCATGGCGGCGAGTTTCGCGCACCCGCCCGCCGATCGTCAGCGGAGTGAGTCGAAGATCGCCTCGAGGTCGGCGGTGGTGGTCGTGGGGTTGACCACGCAGTAGCGCAGCACCGTCTCGCCCTCCCATGTGGTGGGCGTGACGAACGATGCCCCACTCGCCAGTTGCTCGTCGCTCCACGCCCGGTATTGCGCCGGCGTCCACCCGACCCGGCGGAACACGACGATCGAGAGCTCGGGCTCCACGACGAGTTCGAGATGCGGCAGCTCGCGGATGCGTGCCGCGCCGGCGTGGGCCACCGCGAGGCCGGTCTCGATCGCGTCGCGGTATGCGTCGGTGCCGTGGGTCGCGAGGCTGAACCACAGGGGGAGTCCGCGGACCCGACGGGAGAGATGGTGCGCGTAGTCGCTCGCGTTCCAGTCATCGGCTTCGTGGAGCACGTCGAGGTAGCCCGCCTGCTGTGCGTGGGCGGCGCGTGCGACCGGCGGCGTGCGGTAGAGCAGGGCGCACGAGTCGAACGGGGCGAACAGCCACTTGTGGGGATCGACGATGAAGCTGTCGGCGCGTTCGACACCGGCGAACCGGTGCCGCACCGAGGGCGCGGCGAGGGCCGCGCCGCCATAGGCCCCGTCGACGTGGAACCAGGCGCCACAGGCCTCGCACGCGTCGGCGATGCCGGCGAGATCGTCGATCAGGCCGCCGTTCGTCGTGCCGGACGTCGCGACGATCGCGAACAGGCGGCCGCGGTCCTCGTCGTCCATCGCGTCGATGGCCGCGGCGACGTCCGCGCCCTGGAGCCGTCCGTCGACGGTGGGGACCAGCTGGACATCGGCG
>BQJV01000165.1 GCA_021604885.1 Acidimicrobiales bacterium | reverse complement strand
ATTCGGTCGACGTCGGCCTCATCTCCTTCGACGAGTTCCCCGTCGTGCAGGTCGCACCCACGTCGAACCGCGCCGCCGTGGCCGGCGCCGTCGAGTCACTCGAACTGGGGCCGTTCACCGCCACGGGCGACGCAATCGCCGCGTCGGTCCAGGCGCTCCTCGACACCGGCCGACCCATCCTCGACGACGCGGGAGAGCCGACGTCCGTGGTCGTGCTGCTGAGTGACGGCGAACGCACCGTCGGCCGCTTCGTCGACGAGGCGATCGCCGAGGCGATCGACGCCGACGTGCAGATCACGACCGTCGCCCTCGGCACGCCGTTCGGCGAGGTCGAGATCGAGGACCCCGTCAATCCCGGCACGACGCTCATCCAGCCCGTCCCCGTCGACGAGGTCACGATGGAGACGGTCGCCCTCGCGACCGGCGGCGAGTTCTTCAGCACCGACTCGTTCACCGATCTCGCCGAGGTCTACCGCGACATCGGCACCGCCCTCGGCGAGGAACCCGTGCGCCAGGACCTCCACGAACACTTCATGGGCTTCGCCCTCGCCGCCGCCCTTCTCACCGCCACCTTCAGCCTCCTCTGGTTCCAACGCCTCCCCTGACCGCGCTTCAACTGGGGTCTGACCCCCGCTTCAACTCAGTCGAGCCAGGAGGCCGGGGCGCCCTTCTGCACGGAGTTGAATCGGCTGGCGAAGCTCGGACCGAGCGAGGTCTTGCGGGGGCCGGAAAAGCCGAAGAGGAACTGGGCGACGCGGCGGATCTGGATCTCCTCGGCGCCCTCCGTGATCCGGTAGCGCCGGTGGTGCCGGTAGATGTGTTCGAACGGCATATGACGGCTGTAGCCGATCCCGCCGTGCGTCTGTATTGCCTGGTCAGCGGCATCGCACACGAGCCGATTCGCCCGGTAGTTGCACATGGCGACCTTGTCGCTGATGAACAGCGGATCGGTGCCCTGATCCATGTCCCACGCCGTCTTGCGGATGAGCTGACGGATCATCTCGGCGTCCGTGTGCATCTCCGCGAGCGGCCACTGGATGGCCTGATTCTGGCTGAGCGGCTTGCCGAACGGGGCCCGCTCCCGGCTGTACTTCACGCTCTCGTCGATGCAGAACTGGGCCGCGCCGAGCGACGACGCGGCCTGGCGGATCCGGTTCTCGTGGACGAAGGTCTGCGCCACTGCGAGGCCCCGGCCCTCGTCACCGAGTCGGCCGCTGTCGGGCACCCGCACGTCGGTCAGCGTGATCTCGGCATGGTCGGTCGGCATGTTGAACGTCCACCACATGAACTCGACGTTGAACCCCGGCGTGTCCGTCGGGACGATGAAGCAGGTGATCCCCTCGGCGTCGCCGCCCTTGCCGGAGGTGCGGGCGAAGATGAAGTCGTGGGTGGCCTTGTGGAGGCCGGTGTTCCAGCGCTTCGCCCCGTTGATGACCCACTCGTCACCGTCCTGATAGGCGGTCGTCTCCATCCACGTGGCATCGGACCCGTGGAGCGGCTCGGTCAGCCCGAAGCCGATCCCGGCCCGTCCCTCGAGCATCGCCGGGATCCATTCGGCCTGCTGCCCCTCCGTGCCGTAGAGCTCCATCATGAGGACGGTCGGGAAGTTGCCGACGATCGAGCTCTCGTTCTGGAGGTCGTTGTGCAGCCCGAGCCCCTTGGCCGCGAGATGCTCACGCACGATCGCCATGCCGAGGTTCGTGCCGTCGGACCCGCCGAAGCGCTCCGGCAGGTGGTAGCGCAGGAAGCCGGCCGCGTCGGCTCGGCGTCGCATCTCCCGCAGGAGGTCCTCCCACTCCTCGTTCGGCCAGCCGTCGCTCTCCCAATCGGTGCGTGCGTTCTCGCGCCGATGGTCGAAGAAGCGGATGTTGTCGTTCTCACGCTCCAGCGGCTTGATCTCGTCCTCGATGAACTGATCGAGATCGTTGAGCAGCTGGGCGATGTCGTCCGGAATCGTGAAGTCCACGGCCCGAACCTAGGCGGGGTCAGTCCGCGGTGTCGTCGCCGTCCACGTCGCCGTCGATCTCGGACTCGCGACGTTCGAGTTCGGCCTCCCATTCCTGGAGTCGACGCTCGCGGGCGGCGGCCGATTCGCCGGAGGGCGAGCTCGCCGAGGTGGACGCACGCCAGTCGTCACGATCCTCGACTCCCCGAGGTCTTCGTGGCTCGAAGCCGCGCTCCTGTTGCCACGACCGGTTGGGCGACGCGCGGGTCGTTCCAGCGTGGAAGCCGGCGCCGATCGGGCGACCCACGGCGAGCCACGCCACGGAGCCGACCGGGCCGAGGAAGATCACGATGAACACCCACGGCATCTTCGGCAGGTTGCGCATCAGGATCTCGTCGGTCTGGATCACGTCGAGGACGGCGTAGATCCACACGCAGAAGGCGATCAGACCGAGGAGGCTGGGCAGGGCGAGGCGGAACACGGCCCTGAGTGTGGCCTATCCGCCGGTGCGGCGCATCCTGATCTCGTCCTTGCAGGGGTCGGACGGCAGTGCCTGGTGGGCGCCCGTCTCGACGAATCCACAGCGCTCGTACAGCCGCTTCGCGCCGTCGTTCCCGTGGGTCACCCACAGCTCGACGGTGCGACCGTCCGCCCATTCGAGGACCGCCGCGACCAGCGCGGCACCGACGCCCCGGCCCCGCGCCGCAGGGTCGGTCCACATCGACACGAGGTCGACATGGTCGCCATCGAGCGCCTGGTGACCGCCGACGAGCCCCACGCAGTCGCCCCCGTCGAAGGCAAAGAACGTGGTGTGCTCGGGGCCCGACGCGTTGGATCGGGCCCGTCCGTCCCAGAACTCGTCAGGGTAGACGGACTCCTCCGCGTGGGTCTTCGCGAACGCGTCCGGCGTGTCTCGCAGCGCCGCCAGTCGAACCCGCCGCAGCAGATCCACGTCGTCGGGCTGGATCCGGCGGACGGTGATCGGCATGTCGACATCGTGCCTCAAGGTGCGGTCCGCGGGGCGCGATTATCGTCCGGGAATGACGCAACGCTTGAACGGGACAGTCGCAATCATCACCGGTGCGGCCCGCGGCACCGGCGAGGCGACCGTGCGCCGCTTCGTGGAAGAGGGAGCTCGCGTGCTCGTCGCGGACGTGCTCGACGAGCAGGGCCGGGCCGTCGCCGCGGAACTCGGCGACCAGGCTGCGTACCACCACCTCGACGTCACCGAGCCGGACGACTGGGCTGACGCCGTTCACGCCGCTATCGAGCAATTCGGCGACCCGAGCGTGCTCGTCAACAACGCGGCGATTCTCGACGTCGGATCGATTGCGGCGATGGATCCCGCCGTCCTCACCAGCATCGTCGCCGTCAACCAGATCGGCCCCTACCTCGGCATCCAAGCCGTGATCGACCCGATGAAGCGGCTCGGCGGCGGTTCGATCGTCAACGTGGCGTCCATCGACGCGATCGAGGGTTCCAACGGCGTCGCGGCCTACACCTCGAGCAAGTGGGGTCTGCGAGGGCTGAGCAAGGCCGCCGCTGTCGAGCTCGGCCGGGCGGGCATCCGGGTGAACACCGTCTGCCCCGGCGGTGGGAGCAGCGAGATGACGGCGCCGTTCGTGGCCGAGGCGATGGATCGACTGAAGGACCGCACCGAGCGCCTGCCCGATCGGCCGATCTCGCCGTTCCACCGCCGCGGCGAGCTGGCCGACTACGCGAACGCGATCGTCTGGCTCGCGAGCAACGAGAGCTCCTACGTGTCGGGCACCGATCTCGTCGTGGACGGCGCGTTCACCGCGGGCAAGGTCGAGCCGGGCGCGCCGTTCTCCTGACGTTCGCCGAGGGGGCGTGAACCGCTCGGGCGGTGAGTCTCGATAGAGGGGACATGAGACTCCCCCACCGATCCCCCCTCCTTCGCACCGGCGCGCTCGCGATCGGCGCCCTCCTTCTGCTCAGCGCATGCAAGTACGAGGAGGTCGACGGCGTCGGCACCCGCACGGTGGACGTCGAGCATCCGCCGCAGGACGACGTCGTCCTCGACGGCTGCCATCGCGACGAACTCGGCCGCTGGCATGCCGATGTGACCGTCACGAACAACTCCCCGGCGGTGCAGACCTACGAGCTGACCATCGGCTTCTACGACGGCGACACCCGGCTCGCCCAGCGAGCCCACTGGATCCGGGCGTTGCGCGTCGACGAGATCGCCGAGCCCGACCCGGCCTGGTGGGTCGAGTCCGGCGACCGCGTCACCGACTGCCGCCTGCTGACGGTGAACCGCTTCGCCTGAGGCCCACGCCGCTCGCAAGTTGAAGCGGGGGTCAGACCCCAGTTGAAGCGGGGACTGACTACGGCGTACTCACTTGGTGGCAGCGACGACCCACATGGCGAAGTACTGGGCGCCGCCGCCGTAGGCGTGGCCGAGGGCGGTACGGCAGCCGTCGACCTGACGGTCGCCGGCTTCGCCCATCACCTGGAGCGCGGCCTCGGCGAAGCGGATCATGCCGGACGCGCCGATCGCGTTCGACGAGAGCACGCCGCCGGAGCAGTTCACCGGCAGGTCGCCGCCCTCGCGTGCGGTCGAGCCGTCCTCGACCATGCGCCAGCCCTCGCCCTTCTCGGCGAACCCGAGCGACTCGAGCCACATCGGTTCGTACCAGGAGAACGGCACGTACATCTCGACCGCGTCGATCTCCTTGCGTCGGTCATGGATGCCCGCCTGGGCGAACACGTCGTTCGCGCATTCCTCGCTCGCGGCGGGCGACACCATGTTGCGGCCGCCGTAGGAGTTCGACTCGGACCGCATCGCCGTGCCCTTGATCCAGGCGACGGGACCGTCGTGGGCGTCGCCGCCGGCCTCGTCGGTCAGGATCATGGCGCAGGCGCCGTCGGACGACGGACACGTCTCCGAATAGCGGATCGGGTCCCACAGCATCGGCGATTCGACGACCTGATCGAAGGTCAGATCGTGCTGATGGAGATGGGCGTAGGGGTTCGCCAACGCGTGCTGCCGGTCCTTGAACGCCACCATGCAGCCGATCAGCTCCGGCGCGTTCGACATCGCCATGTAGCGGCGCATGATCGGCGAGAAGTAGCCACCGGCGCCGGCGTTCACCGACGTCGTGAACGGCTGCGGCAGCGAGAGCGCCCACATCGCGTTCGACTCCGACTGCTTCTCCCAGGCGATCGTGAGCACGGTCTTGTGGACCCGGCTCTGCACCATCGACGCGGCGACGTTCGCCGTCGAGCCACCGACCGAGCCGGCCGTGTGGACCCGCATGATCGGCTTGCCGACGCACCCAAGCGCTTCGGCCAGGTAGATCTCGGGCATCATCACGCCCTCGAAGAAGTCGGGCGCCTTGCCCATCACGACGGCATCGATGTCACCCCAGGTCATCCCGGCCATGTCGAGGGCCCGGTACGCGGCTTCCCGCAGGAGCCCGGCCATGGAGACGTCGCCGCGGGTGGAGGCGTACTTGGTCTGACCGACGCCGACGACGGCAGTTCTCTCCTTGCTCATCACTCCCCCTCCAGCACGGCGACCATGTTCTGTTGCAGCATCGGACCAGCCGTCGCGTGGACGACGGCGCGGTCGCCGTCGCCGCGGGCGATGCGCTCGAACGCCTCGCCGAAGCGGATGTGACCGGCGGCCATCATCGTGTGCGCGGCCAGCGGGCCGCCCGACGGGTTGATGGTGACGTCGTCACCCAGCCCGAGCGCGTCGGTGAGCACCGCCTCGCTCGTGGTGAACGGCGCGTGCAGCTCGGCGAAGTCGATCTTGTCCCGACCAACGCCGGCCTTCTCGGCGGCGATCCGGGCCGACACGGCGTCGGTCAGATCGCGGGCGCCGAGCGTGTGCGAGTCGATGCGATGGTCGATGCCACGGATCCAGACCGGCCGGTCGCACAGCTCCCGGGCCCGGTCGCCGGCGGCGAGCACCATCGCGCAGCCGCCGTCGGCCGACGCCGGGATGTCCGACGGACGGAGCGGATCAGCCACGAAGTCCTCGGCGAGGATCTCCTCGACCGACTTGGCCGTGTTGCGCACGGCGTGCGGGTTCGACGCCGCGTGCTCCCGCGAGCGCGAGGCGATCTCGGCCAGCTGACGCTCGGAGACCTTCCCCGATTCGATCAGCATCCGAGCGCCGAGCCCTTCGATCGAGAAGGCGTCGGGCCACAGCGGCGCCACGTAGTACGGGTCCATCTGGGTCGCCAACACGTCACGCAAGGACCCCGGCGACGACTTCCCGTAGGAGTAGACGAACGCCGTGTCGATATCGCCGCACTGGAGCTTGACCCAGGCCTCGTAGAGCGCCCAGGCACCGTCCTGTTCGACGTGGGACTCCGAGATCGGCGGGACCGGACCGGTGCCGTCGATCGTCATCACGAACGAGAAGGCCTGACCGGCCAGGAAGTCCGACGAGCCGGAGCACGTGAAGCCCATGTCCTGCTGGCTCAGGCCGACGGCCTCCTTGGCCTGCTGCATCAGCGGCACCATGAACTCGACTTCGGACTCGGACGTGATGGCCGGTTCCTGCCGTTGGGCGAACGAGACGATCGCAATGTCTCTCAGGGAGCTGTCTCTCATTCGAGCTCCCCCTTCTGACCGATGCGTTCGATGTCGGGAATCTCCACGTCGGGCTCGCCGGTCGGCTCCCAGCCGAGGATGTTGGTGGCGGCCATCTCGAGTTCGTCGTCCGGCTTCCAGACGGCCCGCACCCGCGTGCCCAGCTTCACCGACTCCGGTTCGCAGTTGATGACGAGCCCCATGAAGCTGATCGACGCGCCGTCGAGCAGGATCCAGGCGGAGCAGTAGGGCGGCTCGAGGTCGGGACGGGTCGCGATCGGCACCCGGGTGATGTTGAACGACTCGACGTAGCCCGTCGCGGGCAGCTCGACCTTGCCGGCAGTCACGACACCGGCCACGGGGCTCACGCCGCGGGGCGGCACGAAGACCTGGCCGGTCTCGGGGCACCGCTCCGCGATGATCTTCTTGTCCTTCATCGCGACCAGATAGTCGGACAGGGCGCGGCCGGGTGTGTACGTGTACTCCATGCGAATCGGCGTGCGGACCGACTGCACCGGCTCGGTCGACGCCACCGACTCGGGAACGCCGGTGACCTCGACGACACACGACGGCGGCACCGACGGATCCTGCTGGAAGGG